>NZ_BBMY01000015.1 GCF_000759775.1 Escherichia albertii NBRC 107761 = DSM 17582 | reverse complement strand
AACATTATTGTTCCTGCGAACGCCGCTACTTTCGGCAGTTGGCGCATTGCCGACGTTGTTGACGGCACAGGTGGCGTTTAACAAGCTGAACAAATTTGCGCTCGCGCCTTTTAAAGCGGAATTCCCACGCCCGCAGGCATTTCCTGACTGGCAAACGCTGGAGTTGCGTAATGTAACATTTAGCTATCAGGATAACGCTTTTTCCGTTGGGCCGATTAACCTCACCATTAAACGTGGCGAACTGTTGTTTCTTATTGGTGGCAACGGTAGCGGTAAATCAACGCTGGCGATGTTGTTGACTGGCTTATATCAGCCGCAAAGCGGAGAAATTCTGCTGGATGGCAAACCTGTCCGCGGTGAAAAAACAGAAGATTATCGCAAGCTGTTTTCAGCGGTATTTACCGATGTCTGGCTGTTCGATCAACTGCTGGGGCCGGGGGGGAAACCTGCTAACCCGCAACTGGTCGAAAAGTGGCTGGCTCAGTTGAAAATGGGCCATAAGCTTGAGTTAAGTAATGGGCGAATTCTTAACCTGAGGTTATCAAAAGGGCAGAAAAAACGCGTGGCGTTGTTGCTGGCGTTGGCAGAAGAACGCGACATTATCCTGTTGGATGAATGGGCGGCGGATCAGGATCCGCACTTCCGCCGTGAGTTTTATCAGGTGTTGCTGCCGTTAATGCAGGAGATGGGTAAAACCATTTTTGCTATCAGCCATGATGATCACTACTTTATCCACGCTGACCGCCTGCTGGAGATGCGCAGCGGGCAGCTTAGCGAGCTGATCGGCGAAGAACGCGATGCGGCTTCACGTGATGCCGTTGCCCGGACGGCATGATGTTTTCACTTTTACCTGGTGGTTTTCCGCCACCAGGTAAAAATCCTTTCTTTCCAATAACCCTATAATTAATCAACGGAATTATAATGTTTCTAAAATTAGAATATAAACTATAAACATTATTTAAATATTGTTGCTTAAGTGTTACCGTTGATGCCGCGCAAATCTCACCTGCAATAAAGCGACTAAAAGTAAGGCATTAACAAGATGAAAAAAGTGACTGCCATGCTCTTCTCGATGGCCGTGGGGCTTAATGCCGTTTCGATGACGGCAAAAGCGAAAACGTCCGAGGAGCAGGAAACTGATGTACTGTTGATTGGCGGCGGCATTATGAGCGCCACGTTGGGAACCTATCTGCGGGAGCTGGAACCGGAATGGTCGATGACCATGGTAGAGCGCCTGGAGGGCGTCGCGCAGGAGAGTTCGAACGGCTGGAACAACGCCGGAACCGGGCATTCTGCGTTGATGGAGCTGAACTACACCCCGCAAAACGCCGATGGCAGCATCAGTATTGAAAAAGCAGTCGCCATTAACGAAGCATTCCAGATTTCCCGCCAGTTCTGGGCCCACCAGGTAGAGCGCGGCGTGCTGCGAACTCCGCGATCGTTTATCAATACTGTTCCGCATATGAGCTTTGTCTGGGGCGAAGATAATGTTAACTTCCTGCGTGCCCGTTATACCGCATTGCAACAAAGTTCACTGTTCCGTGGTATGCGTTATTCTGAAGATCATGCGCAAATCAGAGAGTGGGCGCCACTGGTGATGGAAGGGCGTGATCCGCAGCAGAAAATAGCGGCCACGCGTACAGAAATCGGCACTGATGTGAATTATGGCGAGATCTCGCGTCAGTTGATCGCTTCATTACAAAAGAAATCTAACTTTTCGCTGCAGCTCAGCAGCGAAGTCCGCGCCCTGAAACGTAATGACGATAATACCTGGACTGTCACGGTTGCCGATCTGAAAAATGGCACTGCGCATAACATCCGCGCGAAGTTTGTCTTTATTGGCGCGGGCGGTGCGGCGTTGAAGTTGTTGCAGGAGTCCGGGATCCCGGAAGCAAAAGACTACGCGGGTTTCCCGGTGGGGGGACAGTTCCTCGTTTCGGAAAACCCTGACGTGGTTAATCACCATCTGGCGAAGGTATATGGCAAGGCATCCGTTGGTGCGCCGCCGATGTCGGTTCCACATATTGATACCCGCGTTCTGGATGGTAAACGCGTGGTGCTGTTCGGGCCTTTTGCTACTTTCTCAACGAAATTCCTCAAAAACGGTTCACTGTGGGATTTGATGAGTTCTACCACCGCTTCAAACATGATGCCGATGATGCACGTCGGGCTGGATAATTTTGATCTGGTGAAATACCTGGTGAGTCAGGTGATGTTGAGCGAAGACGATCGTTTTGAAGCGTTGAAAGAGTACTATCCGCAAGCGAAAAAAGAAGACTGGCGTTTATGGCAGGCGGGGCAGCGCGTGCAGATTATCAAGCGTGATGCCGAGAAAGGCGGCGTTTTGCGTCTGGGAACAGAAGTCGTCAGTGACCAGCAAGGAACCATTGCCGCGCTGTTGGGGGCATCGCCGGGGGCGTCAACTGCCGCGCCGATTATGCTGAATTTGCTGGAAAAAGTGTTTAGCGATCGTGTATCCAGTCCGCAATGGCAGGCCACGCTGAAATCAATAGTTCCCTCCTACGGCAGCAAATTGAATGGCGATGTGGCAGCGACAGAACGTGAGTTGCAGTACACCAGCGAGGTGCTGGGCCTGAAATATGACAAGCCGCAGGCGGCAGACAGCACGCCGAAACCGCAGTTAAAACTGCAACCTGTACAGAAAGAAGTGGCGGATATTGCGTTGTAATGATGCGCCGGCTCCGGCACCCAGCTCGGGCGTCAGATGTCGGATGCGGCGTAATCGCCTTATCCGACCTACGTGGGCTGCACTTCACAGCGGCGTAGGCCTGATAAGACGCGCCAGCGTCGCATCAGGAATCGGCTCCGGGATTGGATGTCGGATGCGGCGTAACCGCCTTATCCGACCTACGGGGGGCGGCACTTCACAGCAGCGTAGGCCTGATAAGACGTGCCAGCGTCGCATCAGGCACCCGGCTCCGGGATTGGATGTCGGATGCGGCGTAACCGCCTTATCCGACCTACGGGGTGCGGCACTTCACAGCAGCGTAGGCCTGATAAGACGCGCCAGCGTCGCATCAGGCAACTGGCTCAGGTGTCAGATGTCGGATGCGGCGTAACTGCCTTATCCGACCTACGGGGAGCGCAGCACTTCACAGCGGTGTAGGCCTGATAAGACGCGTCAGCGTCGCATCAGGCACCCGGCTCCGGGATTGGATGTCGGATGCGGCGTGACCGCCTTATCCGACCTGCGGGCGCAGCACTTCACAGCGGCGTAGGCCTGATAAGACGCGCCAGCGTCGCATCAGGCAATCGGCTCCGGGATTGGATGTCGGATGCGGCGTAACCGCCTTATCCGACCTGCGGGGCGCAGCACTTCACAGCGGTGTAGGCCTGATAAGACGCGTCAGCGTCGCATCAGGCACCTGGCTCAGGCGTCAGATGTCGGATGCGGCGTGACCGCCTTATCCGACCTGTGGGGGGCAGCACTTCACAGCAGTTTAGCGAACTACCGCGTTGTCAATTTTCTCTTCCGCTTTCCAGATGCGGTACTTCACATCCACATTGTCTGGCGTATATACCACGATTGGCAGTTTGCTGTTGTAACGCAGCATTCCGGCATCGCCCAGATATGCGGTGACAAATTTCTTCTCTTTCTTACCATCCGGGCAAGCCATCATCGTTGAAACCGGGGAGCTGACTTTATCAAAGACATAATAATCATAGCCCCAGCCTTCCAGGGTTTTGCTTTCCAGTTTCCCGCCAAGACGATGCAGATTGCAATCCACTTCCAGCGTCTGACCGATTAACAGTTCTACTTTGAGGGTAGATTCATCTTCTTGCGGTGTAAGCTGAATCACCTGACGTTTCATTCCTTTTTCAGCTTGTGGGTACGGCGCGATTTTTTCCAGCGGCTGGACGCTTTCTGCCGCCCAGGCCGAGGTTGTGGCGAAAGCAGCAAATAAAACGGCAGGTAGAATAGTCTTCATTTTGTATTCCTTTCTTCATTTATAGGTTTTCACCAATGATGTCGCTGAAGATTAGCATATTCACTAAATTTATTAATTTGCTTTGTGAATGATTTAAAGGAGATTCAGACAATTTAACCTGCTCTGTTAGTGTTATGTACTGATGAATAGTGGCGACTGGAGAAATATCTTTGGTGAATTTATCGCTATATAATTTTGTTTATAACCATTTGAAATGTGAGCAAAACCCCGTTTTTACCATCTTTCCCGCCACTCTTTTGATCCGGCAACAGGTTTTACCTCGATCGGGGTATGCATCTCTGACACATCCTTTAATATCTTAACGCTCATAAAAATGACTTATTAATTATGCGGTTTATTTGGTCGTTCTCTGATTTCAGAGTGCGTTAATGATGGAAGGTCAATGTGAAAATTGATGCATCCCGTCGGGGCATACTCACTGGTCGCTGGCGCAAAACCAGTAACGGTATCCGTCCGCCCTGGTCCGGTGACGAGTCTCATTTTCTGACCCATTGCACTCGCTGTGATGCCTGCATTAATGCCTGTGAAAACGGTATATTGCAGCGCGGCGCAGGTGGCTATCCAACCGTCGATTTCAAAAATAATGAATGTAGTTTCTGCTACGCCTGTGCGCAAGCTTGCCCCGAATCGCTATTTTCTCCGCGCCACACCAGGGCTTGGGATTTGCAGTTCACCATTGGGGAAGCGTGCCTGGCGTATCAGGCCGTTGAATGCCGTCGCTGCCAGGATAGCTGTGAACCGATGGCAATTATCTTTCGCCCGACGCTTTCTGGGATCTACCAACCGCAACTTAATAATCAACTTTGCAACGGATGTGGTGCATGTGCAGCCAGTTGTCCGGTATCAGCCATAACTGCGGAGTATCTCCATGCACACTAACTGGCAAGTTTGCAGCCTGGTGGTCCAGGCAAAAAGCGAGCGAATTCCAGATATCAGCAGCCAACTGAACGCCTTTCCCGGCTGTGAAGTCGCCGTCAGCGACGTGCCGAGCGGTCAGTTGATTGTGGTAGCGGAAGCCGAAGACAGCGAAACGCTAATTCAAACTATTGAGTCAGTACGCAATGTAGAGGGCGTGCTGGCGGTGTCGCTGGTTTATCACCAGCAGGAAGAGCAAGGTGAGGAAACACCATGAAACTCAGTCGTCGTAGCTTTATGAAAGCTAACGCCGTTGCGGCCGCTGCGGCGGCTGCCGGTCTCAGCGTGCCGGGCGTTGCCCGCGCCGTTGTTGGTCAGCAGGAAGCCATTAAATGGGATAAAGCGCCGTGCCGTTTCTGTGGTACGGGTTGCGGCGTTCTGGTCGGAACGCAACAGGGGCGTGTGGTGGCCTGTCAGGGCGACCCGGATGCGCCGGTTAACCGTGGCCTGAACTGCATTAAGGGCTATTTCCTGCCCAAAATCATGTACGGTAAAGACCGTTTAACGCAGCCGCTGCTGCGTATGAAAAACGGTAAATATGACAAAGAAGGCGAATTCACCCCAATCACCTGGGACCAGGCCTTCGATGTGATGGAAGAGAAATTCAAAACTGCCCTGAAAGAAAAAGGGCCGGAGTCGATCGGTATGTTCGGTTCTGGTCAGTGGACTATCTGGGAAGGTTATGCCGCGTCCAAACTGTTCAAAGCGGGCTTCCGTTCGAACAATATCGACCCGAACGCGCGTCACTGTATGGCGTCGGCGGTTGTTGGCTTCATGCGTACCTTTGGTATGGATGAGCCGATGGGCTGCTATGACGACATCGAACAGGCTGATGCGTTTGTGCTGTGGGGCGCGAACATGGCGGAGATGCACCCGATCCTGTGGTCGCGCATCACTAACCGTCGCCTTTCTAATCAGGATGTCACTGTGGCGGTGCTTTCTACTTACCAGCATCGTAGCTTTGAACTGGCAGATAACGGCATCATCTTTACGCCACAGTCTGACCTGGTGATCCTGAACTATATCGCCAACTATATCATTCAAAACAATGCGGTGAATCAGGACTTCCTGAGCAAGCACGTCAACCTGCGCAAAGGGGTGACGGATATCGGTTATGGCTTACGTCCGACTCATCCGCTGGAAAAAGCGGCGAAAAACCCGGGATCCGACGCGTCCGAACCGATGAGCTTTGAAGATTACAAAGCCTTCGTTGCCGAATATACGCTGGAAAAAACCGCCGAAATGACTGGCGTGCCGAAAGATCAGCTGGAACAACTGGCGCAGTTGTATGCCGATCCGAACAAGAAAGTCATCTCCTACTGGACGATGGGCTTCAACCAGCATACCCGCGGCGTGTGGGCCAACAACCTGGTTTACAATCTGCACCTGCTGACGGGTAAAATTTCCCAGCCGGGCTGCGGTCCGTTCTCCCTGACGGGGCAACCTTCCGCGTGTGGTACTGCGCGTGAAGTGGGCACCTTTGCTCACCGTCTGCCTGCGGACATGGTGGTGACCAACGAGAAACACCGTGATATCTGCGAGAAGAAGTGGAATATTCCGAGCGGCACGATCCCGGCAAAAATCGGTCTGCACGCGGTAGCACAAGACCGTGCGTTGAAAGACGGCACGCTGAATGTTTACTGGACGATGTGTACCAACAACATGCAGGCCGGGCCGAACATTAATGAAGAACGTATGCCGGGCTGGCGCGATCCGCGCAACTTTATTATCGTCTCTGACCCGTATCCGACGGTCAGTGCGCTGGCAGCCGACTTAATCCTGCCGACTGCAATGTGGGTAGAGAAAGAGGGGGCTTACGGTAACGCTGAACGCCGTACCCAGTTCTGGCGTCAACAGGTACAGGCGCCGGGCGAGGCGAAATCGGATCTCTGGCAGTTGGTCCAGTTCTCCCGCCGCTTCAAAACTGAAGAAGTGTGGCCGGAAGAGTTGCTGGCGAAGAAACCGGAACTGCGCGGCAAAACTCTGTATGAGGTGCTGTATGCTACCCCGGAAGTGAGCAAATTCCCGGTATCCGAACTGGCGGAAGATCAACTGAACGATGAATCCCGCGAGCTGGGCTTCTATCTGCAAAAAGGGTTGTTCGAAGAGTACGCGTGGTTTGGTCGCGGTCATGGTCACGATCTCGCGCCGTTCGACGACTATCACAAAGCGCGTGGTATTCGCTGGCCAGTGGTTAACGGTAAAGAAACCCAGTGGCGTTATAGCGAAGGTAACGACCCGTACGTGAAAGCGGGCGAAGGTTACAAGTTCTACGGCAAACCGGATGGCAAAGCGGTGATCTTCGCGCTGCCGTTTGAACCGGCGGCAGAAGCCCCGGATGAAGAGTATGACCTGTGGCTTTCTACCGGACGCGTACTGGAGCACTGGCACACCGGCAGTATGACTCGCCGTGTACCAGAACTGCACCGTGCCTTCCCGGAGGCCGTGCTGTTTATCCATCCGCTGGATGCGAAAAAACGCGACTTGCGTCGTGGCGACAAAGTAAAAGTGGTTTCTCGCCGTGGTGAGGTTATCTCGATTGTCGAAACGCGTGGTCGTAACCGTCCGCCGCAGGGCCTGGTGTACATGCCGTTCTTCGACGCCGCACAGTTGGTTAACAAACTGACGCTGGATGCGACCGATCCGCTCTCGAAAGAGACGGACTTCAAGAAGTGCGCGGTCAAACTGGAGAAGGTGTAAGCCATTATGTCCCGGTCAGCGAAACCTCAAAATGGTCGCCGCCGCTTTCTGCGCGATGTCGTTCGCACAGCTGGCGGGCTGGCTGCCGTGGGCGTGGCGCTGGGGTTACAACAGCAAACCGCACGCGCATCTGGCGTGCGGTTGCGCCCGCCCGGAGCCATAAACGAGAACGCCTTTGCCAGTGCCTGTGTACGTTGCGGTCAGTGTGTTCAGGCTTGCCCTTACGACACTTTAAAACTGGCGACGCTGGCCTCTGGCCTGTCGGCAGGTACGCCGTATTTTGTCGCGCGGGATGTTCCTTGCGAAATGTGTGAGGACGTTCCGTGCGCCAAAGTGTGCCCCAGTGGTGCGCTGGATCGTGAGATCGAATCGATCGATGACGCGCGGATGGGGCTGGCAGTGCTGGTGGACCAGGAGAACTGCCTCAACTTTCAGGGATTGCGCTGCGATGTTTGTTATCGCGAATGCCCGAAAATTGATGAAGCGATTACCCTGGAGCTGGAACGCAATACGCGTACCGGCAAGCACGCCCGTTTTCTGCCAACGGTTCACAGCGATGCCTGTACTGGCTGCGGTAAGTGCGAAAAAGTGTGCGTGCTGGAACAACCGGCAATCAAGGTGTTGCCGTTGTCTCTGGCGAAAGGGGAGTTAGGTCACCACTACCGCTTCGGTTGGCTGGAGGGGAACGATGGCAAATCGTAAACGTGACGCCGGGCGAGAGGCGCTGGCGAAAAAAGGCTGGTGGCGCAGTCACTGTTGGCTGGTGTTGCGTCGCCTTTGCCAGTTCTTCGTGCTGGGCATGTTTCTGAGCGGTCCGTGGTTTGGCGTGTGGATTTTGCATGGCAACTACAGCAGTAGCTTGTTGCTCGACACTGTCCCGCTGACCGATCCGCTGATGACGCTACAAAGCCTTGCCAGCGGTCATCTGCCAGCCGCAGTGGCATTGACTGGTGCAGTGATTATCACTGTGCTCTACGCCCTGGCTGGAAAGCGATTATTTTGCAGCTGGGTCTGCCCGCTGAACCCGATTACCGATTTAGCGAATTGGTTGCGCAGGCGATTTGAACTCAATCAGTCCGCGACAATCCCACGTCATATTCGGTACGTGTTGTTGGTTGTCATCCTGGTAGGATCGGCCTTAACCGGTACGCTCATCTGGGAATGGATCAACCCCGTTTCCCTGATGGGGCGCAGTCTGGTAATGGGATTCGGCAGCGGCGCGCTGCTTATTCTCGCGCTGTTTTTATTTGATCTACTGGTCGTTGAACACGGCTGGTGCGGGCACATTTGTCCGGTGGGCGCGTTGTATGGCGTGCTGGGTAGCAAAGGTGTTATCACCGTTGCGGCCACCGATCGGCAGAAATGTAACCGCTGTATGGATTGTTTTCATGTTTGCCCGGAACCGCATGTGCTACGTGCCCCGGTGCTGGATGAACAAAGCCCGGTGCAGGTCACCAGCCGCGATTGCATGACGTGCGGTCGCTGCGTGGATGTCTGTTCTGAGGATGTATTTACAATAACTACACGATGGAGTTCGGGAGCGAAATCATGAAAAGCCATGACCTGAAGAAAGCGCTGTGTCAATGGACGGCGATGCTGGCCCTGGTGGTAAGCGGCGCGGTTTGGGCGGCTAATGGCGTCGATTTTAGCCAGTCGCCGGAAGTATCCGGGACACAGGAAGGGGCCATTCGGATGCCAAAAGAGCAGGAGCGGATGCCGCTGAACTATGTGAATCAACCACCAATGATCCCGCATAGCGTTGAAGGTTATCAGGTAACGACCAATACCAACCGCTGCTTACAGTGCCACGGTGTTGAAAGTTATCGCACTACCGGCGCACCGCGCATCAGTCCTACTCACTTTATGGATAGTGACGGCAAAGTAGGCGCAGAAGTGGCTCCGCGTCGTTACTTCTGTCTGCAATGTCACGTACCGCAGGCCGATACCGCGCCAATCGTGGGGAATACCTTTACCCCATCAAAAGGTTACGGGAAATAAGAGGTTATTATGGGAAATTCTGACCGTAAGCCTGGTCTGATTAAGCGCCTGTGGAAATGGTGGCGTACTCCCAGCCGTCTGGCGCTGGGCACGTTGTTGTTGATTGGTTTTGTCGGCGGCATCGTCTTTTGGGGTGGCTTTAACACCGGTATGGAAAAAGCCAACACCGAAGAGTTCTGTATTAGCTGTCACGAAATGCGCAATACGGTGTATCAGGAGTACATGGATTCCGTGCACTACAACAACCGTAGCGGTGTGCGAGCGACCTGCCCGGATTGCCACGTTCCGCATGAGTTTGTGCCCAAAATCATACGCAAGCTCAAAGCAAGTAAAGAGCTGTATGGTAAAATCTTTGGCGTTATTGACACGCCGCAGAAATTCGAAGCTCATCGCCTGACTATGGCACAGAATGAGTGGCGGCGAATGAAGGATAATAACTCGCAGGAGTGCCGTAACTGTCACAACTTCGAGTATATGGATACAACCGCTCAGAAATCTGTTGCTGCGAAGATGCATGATCAGGCAGTGAAAGATGGGCAAACTTGTATTGATTGCCATAAAGGGATAGCGCACAAGCTGCCTGATATGCGCGAAGTCAAACCAGGTTTTTAACAGGGTGTTATTGCGTGGGTATGCTTGAAGCCAGAGGATTACTCTGCGAACGGGATGAACGAACTTTATTTAGCGGTTTGTCCTTTACGCTGAATGCAGGAGAGTGGGTACAAATTACTGGCAGCAATGGTGCGGGGAAGACAACGCTTCTTCGTCTGCTGACGGGATTGTCTCGCCCTGATGCAGGTGATGTTCTCTGGCAAGGGCAGCCCTTGCATCAGGTACGCGACAGCTACCATCAAAATTTGTTATGGATAGGCCATCAGCCGGGGATCAAAACCCGGCTGACGGCGTTAGAAAATCTGCACTTTTATCATCGCGAAGGCGATACCGCACAATGTCTGGACGCTCTGGCGCAGGCCGGGCTTGCCGGATTCGAAGATATTCCTGTTAATCAACTTTCTGCCGGGCAACAGCGTCGTGTTGCTCTGGCGCGTTTGTGGCTGACTCGCGCCACATTGTGGATCCTCGATGAACCTTTTACTGCGATTGATGTTAACGGCGTCGATCGTCTGACCCAGTGTATGGCGCAGCATACGGAGCAGGGGGGGATTGTGATTCTGACCACTCACCAGCCGCTCAACGTCGCTGAAAGTAAAATTCGCCGTATTTCGCTGACGCAAACGAGGGACGCATGATGTTCTGGCGTATTTTCCGTCTTGAACTGCGTGTGGCGTTTCGCCATAGCGCCGAAATCGCCAATCCACTATGGTTCTTTCTTATTGTTATTACTCTTTTTCCGCTCAGTATCGGCCCGGAGCCGCAACTGCTGGCGCGAATCGCCCCTGGCATTATCTGGGTGGCGGCGCTGCTTTCCTCCCTGCTGGCACTGGAGCGACTGTTCCGTGACGATTTACAGGACGGCAGTCTTGAACAATTAATGTTGTTGCCATTACCCTTGCCCGCCGTTGTGCTGGCGAAGGTGATGGCGCACTGGATGGTAACCGGCTTGCCGTTACTCATCCTCTCGCCACTGGTGGCATTGCTACTGGGAATGGATGTCTATGGCTGGCAAGTGATGGCGCTGACGCTGCTGCTGGGAACCCCAACACTGGGCTTTCTCGGTGCGCCGGGCGTGGCGCTAACGGTGGGACTCAAGCGCGGGGGAGTGCTGCTCAGCATTCTGGTGCTACCGCTGACCATCCCATTACTCATCTTTGCCACTGCGGCAATGGACGCGGCTTCAATGCATTTGCCCGTTGACGGGTATCTGGCAATTTTAGGCGCGCTGCTGGCAGGTACTGCGACATTAAGTCCTTTTGCGACGGCGGCGGCGTTACGAATCAGCATTCAATAACGCTGATTTACTTATTTTTGTTCAAGTCTGGTATCGGAACTATGTGGAAAACACTACATCAACTGGCGATCCCACCACGGCTGTATCAAATCTGTGGCTGGTTTATACCGTGGCTGGCAATCGCCAGTGTGGTTGTGCTTACCGTCGGCTGGATCTGGGGATTCGGCTTCGCTCCCGCTGATTATCAACAGGGAAATAGTTATCGCATTATCTATCTGCATGTACCTGCGGCGATGTGGTCGATGGGGATTTATGCGTCGATGGCGGTGGCGGCGTTTATCGGTCTTGTCTGGCAGATGAAAATGGCCAATCTGGCGGTGGCGGCGATGGCGCCAGTTGGTGCGGTGTTTACCTTTATTGCGTTGGTTACCGGCTCTGCGTGGGGAAAACCGATGTGGGGTACCTGGTGGGTATGGGACGCGCGTCTGACTTCTGAACTGGTGTTGCTGTTTCTTTACGTGGGAGTGATTGCCCTGTGGCACGCCTTTGACGATCGCCGTCTGGCGGGGCGTGCGGCGGGTATTCTGGTGCTGATTGGCGTGGTGAACCTGCCGATAATTCATTATTCCGTGGAGTGGTGGAACACCCTGCATCAGGGATCAACGCGGATGCAGCAAAGCATCGATCCGGCAATGCGTTCTCCGCTGCGCTGGTCGATTTTTGGCGTCCTGTTGCTGTCTGTTACGCTGACGCTGATGCGGATGCGTAATTTGATTTTGCTGATGGAAAAACGCCGTCCGTGGGTGAGTGAACTGATACTGAAAAGAGGCCGTAAATGACCCCTGCATTTGCTTCCTGGAATGATTTTTTCGCAATGGGCGGTTACGCCTTTTTTGTCTGGCTGGCGGTGGCGATGACCGTTATTCCGCTGGCGGTTTTAGTGGTGCACTCGGTGATGCAGCATCGCGCAATTTTACGTGGCGTGGCGCAACAGCGGGCGCGTGAGGCGCGTTTACGTGCTGCGCAACAGCAGGAGGCTGCATGAATATTCGCCGTAAAAACCGTTTGTGGATTGCCTGCGCCGTGCTGGCGGGGCTGGCGCTGACCATCGGTCTGGTGCTGTATGCGTTGCGCTCTAATATCGATCTCTTTTATACGCCGGGTGAAATTCTCTACGGTAAACGTGAAACCCAGCAGATGCCGGAAGTTGGTCAACGTCTGCGCGTTGGCGGAATGGTAATGCCGGGTAGCGTGCAGCGCGATCCCAACTCGCTGAAAGTGACTTTCACTATTTACGACGCAGAAGGCTCGGTGGATGTCTCCTACGAAGGCATTTTGCCGGATCTGTTCCGTGAAGGGCAGGGCGTTGTGGTACAGGGCGAGCTGGAAAAAGGCAATCACATCCTCGCCAAAGAAGTGCTGGCAAAACACGATGAAAACTATACGCCGCCAGAAGTTGAGAAGGCGATGGAAGCTAACCACCGCCGCCCGGCAAGTGCTTATAAGGATCCCGCATCATGATGCCAGAAATTGGTAACGGGCTGCTGTGTCTGGCGCTAGGGATTGCGCTACTACTGTCTGTTTATCCGTTATGGGTCGTGGCGCGCGGGGATGCGCGGATGATGGCCTCGTCGCGACTGTTTGCCTGGCTGCTGTTTATGTGCGTAGCCGGCGCATTTCTGGTGCTGGTCAATGCTTTCGTGGTGAACGACTTTACCGTCACCTATGTTGCCAGCAACTCCAATACTCAGCTTCCGGTGTGGTATCGCGTGGCGGCGACATGGGGCGCGCATGAAGGCTCGCTGTTGCTGTGGGTGCTGTTGATGAGCGGCTGGACCTTTGCGGTGGCGATTTTTAGTCAGCGTATTCCGCTGGATATTGTGGCCCGCGTACTGGCGGTGATGGGAATGGTCAGCGTCGGTTTTCTGCTGTTCATTCTCTTTACCTCTAACCCGTTTTCCCGCACGCTGCCGAACTTTCCGATTGAAGGTCGCGACCTTAACCCACTGTTGCAGGATCCGGGGTTAATCTTCCATCCGCCACTGCTCTATATGGGGTATGTCGGTTTCTCCGTGGCATTTGCCTTTGCGATTGCTTCTTTGCTGAGTGGTCGTCTGGACAGCACTTACGCACGTTTTTCTCGCCCGTGGACGCTGGCGGCGTGGATTTTCCTGACGCTCGGCATTGTACTTGGTTCCGCATGGGCCTATTACGAACTCGGCTGGGGCGGCTGGTGGTTCTGGGATCCGGTTGAAAACGCCTCGTTTATGCCGTGGCTGGTTGGGACTGCGCTGATGCACTCACTGGCTGTTACTGAACAGCGCGCCAGTTTTAAAGCATGGACGCTATTACTTGCTATTTGTGCTTTCTCACTGTGTTTGCTGGGGACTTTCCTCGTGCGTTCCGGCGTGCTGGTGTCGGTACATGCGTTTGCCTCGGATCCGGCGCGCGGTATGTTTATCCTCGCCTTTATGGTGCTGGTGATTGGCGGCTCGCTGCTGCTGTTTGCCGCGCGTGGACACAAAGTGCGTTCACGGGTGAACAATGCGCTGTGGTCGCGGGAATCTCTGCTGTTAGCGAATAACGTTCTGCTGGTCGCCGCAATGCTGGTGGTATTGCTGGGCACGCTGCTCCCACTGGTGCATAAGCAACTGGGGTTGGGCAGTATCTCCATCGGTGAACCGTTCTTCAACACCATGTTTACCTGGCTGATGGTGCCGTTTGCGCTGCTGCTCGGTATTGGTCCGTTGGTGCGCTGGGGGCGCGATCGCCCGCGTAAAATCCGCAATTTATTGATTATCGCCTTCATCTCTACGCTGGTACTGTCTCTGCTGTTGCCGTGGCTGCTTGAAAGCAAAATCGTGGCGATGACGGTACTCGGCCTGGCAATGGCCTGCTGGATTGCCGTGCTGGCCATTGCGGAAGCGGCGCTACGTATTTCTCGCGGCACAAAAACGACCTTCAGTTATTGGGGAATGGTGGCGGCTCACCTGGGGCTGGCAGTGACAATTGTTGGTATTGCCTTTAGCCAGAATTACAGCGTTGAGCGTGATGTGCGCATGAAGTCTGGCGATAGCGTCGATATTCATGAATATCGCTTCACCTTCCGTGATGTCAAAGAGGTGACTGGCCCGAACTGGCGCGGTGGCGTGGCAACTATCGGCGTAGCGCGCGACGGTAAACCAGAGACGGTGCTGTATGCGGAAAAACGTTATTACAACACCGCGGGTTCAATGATGACCGAAGCGGCTATTGACGGCGGCATCACTCGTGACCTGTATGCGGCGCTTGGTGAAGAGCTGGAAAACGGCGCATGGGCTGTGCGTCTCTACTACAAACCGTTTGTTCGCTGGATTTGGGCGGGCGGGCTGATGATGGCATTAGGCGGGCTGTTGTGTTTGCTTGATCCTCGCTATCGCAAGCGCGTCAATCCGCAAAAAACTGCGCCGGAGGTTGTATGAAGCGCAAAGTATTGTTACTTCCTTTGATTATCTTCCTGGCGATTGCCGCGGCGTTGCTATGGCAACTGGCGCGTAATGCTGAAGGAGACGATCCGACTAATCTGGAATCGGCGCTTATTGGCAAGCCGGTGCCGAAATTTCGTCTCGAATCACTGGACAATCCGGGGCAGTTTTATCAGGCGGATGTGTTGACCCAGGGCAAACCAGTGCTGCTCAACGTCTGGGCAACCTGGTGTCCGACCTGCCGTGCGGAACATCAGTATCTGAATCAGCTTTCTGCGCAGGGCATCCGCGTCGTTGGCATGAACTATAAAGACGACAGGCAGAAAGCGATTGGCTGGCTGAAAGAGTTAGGTAATCCTTACGCGTTAAGCCTGTTTGATGGTGACGGTATGTTAGGGCTGGATCTGGGCGTGTATGGTGCGCCGGAAACGTTCCTTATCGACGGTAACGGCATCATTCGCTATCGCCACGCGGGCGATCTCAATCCTCGTGTCTGGGAAGAAGAGATCAAGCCGTTGTGGGAGAAATACAGTAAGGAGGCCGCACAATGAGGTTTTTATTGGGCGTGCTGATGCTGATGATCTCTGGCTCGGCGCTGGCGACTATCGATGTGTTGCAGTTTAAAGATGAAGCGCAGGAGCAGCAGTTCCGCCAGCTTACTGAAGAACTGCGTTGCCCGAAATGTCAGAACAATAGCATTGCCGATTCCAACTCGATGATTGCCACCGACCTGCGGCAGAAAGTGTACGAACTGATGCAGGAAGGCAAAAGTAAGCAAGAGATTGTCGATTATATGGTGGCGCGTTACGGTAACTTTGTTACTTACGATCCACCGTTAACGCCGCTGACCGTGCTGCTTTGGGTGCTGCCGGTGGTGGCTATCGGCATTGGCGGCTGGGTGATTTACTCCCGCTCGCGGCGGCGGGTACGCGTGGCGCCGGAAGAATTTCCTGAACAAAGCGTCCCTGAGGGCAAACGGGCAGGATTTATCATTTATCTGCCGGGAATTATCATCGCGCTGATCGTTGCTGGCGTTGGCTATTATCAGACCGGGAATTATCAGCAGGTGAAAATCTGGCAGCAGGCTACGGCGCAGGCTCCGGCCTTGCTGGACAGGGCATTGGATCCGAAAGCCGATCCGCTGAATGAAGAAGAGATGTCGCGTCTCGCTCTTGGGATGCGTACTCAACTGCAAAAAAATCCGGGAGATATCGAGGGCTGGATTATGCTTGGTCGCGTTGGAATGGCGCTGGGCAATGCCAGTATTGCGACCGATGCATACGCTAATGCGTATCGACTCGATCCCAAAAATAGTGATGCCGCACTGGGATATGCTGAAGCGTTGACACGCTCTTCTGATCCCAACGACAACCGACTGGGAGGGGAGTTGTTACGGCAACTGGTAAGAACTGACCACAGTAATATCCGCGTGCTTAGCATGTATGCGTTTAATGCCTTTGAGCAGCAGCGTTTTGGCGAAGCGGTTGCGGCATGGGAGATGATGCTGAAACTCTTGCCTGCCAACGATACTCGCCGTGTGGTGATTGAGCGCAGTATTGCGCAGGCAGTGCAGCATTTGTCGCCGCAACAAAGTAAATAAGAAGAGGCCCGATGGTGACGCCATCGGGGCCAGACTGATGACAAAGTGCGCCTTGTTTATGCCGGATGCGGCGTGAGCGTCTGATCCAGCCTACAACATCGTGCAAATCCTATATATTGCCCGAGCCACATAGGCCTGATAAGCGTAGTGCATCAGGCTGTTTTGCGTTTGTCATCAATCTCAGCCCGATAGTAAATTCATCGGGCTATTTTTTATTGCGCCCCGCGATGTTGCAGGAACAAAATGGTGGCCGCCACTCGTGAGCGAACATTGAGTTTACGCAGCAGATTACGAATGTGCACTTTCACCGTCTGTTCGGAAATATTCAACACCGAGGCAATTTGCTTATTTGACAGGCCTTGTGCCAGTTCGTGCAGAACATCCAGCTCGCGCTCTGTCAGCACGCTGAAGGGATCTTCCTCGGCGCCAAACATCTCACGTTCGTGTAAATACTGACTGACGCGTTCGCTAAAGACTTTGCTGCCTTTTGCTCCGGCACGAATCGCCTCCAGCAGCACTTCTGGATCGCTATCTTTCAACAGATAGCCGTCGGCGCCAGCGTCTATCAGCGCAAAAATATCACTTGAGGCATCGGAAACGGTCAGGATAATAATTTGCGCGGTAACGCCATCCCGGCGCAAGGCATTGAGCGTATCAAGGCCACTCATACCTTTCATATTGAGATCCAACAAGATCACGTCGATATCCAGTCGATTCGCCAGATCGATCGCGCTTGCGCCGTCGCCTGCTTCGGCGACCACCTCAAAACCAGGATCAAGCCCCAGTAATTGACGAACACCGCGTCGCATAAGTGGATGATCATCCACAATCATCACCTGAAAAGGCGTTGCTTCAGGCATAGTAGCCTCCTGAGGTTTTATTAGAATCATTATGTTTGAGCGTAGCGTTGGTAACGCTAAAAGGCGCGTAAATGTTACCTCATTTTGTGTATGGGCATGTAGTGAAAACTGTGATTTCGCACTTTGCTATTGCTCTATTTTCATTATGAATGGGGGTTTTAGCATCATATTGCCATCAAGAAAATTAACTAAAAAATCAATCACAATATCTCTGTATTTCTTTAAACAGTCTTTAAAAATGATGCCAGGTATAGATGAGTTGGTATTTTCTATACCCAATGCCCCTTATAGCCATTAATTTCAGAGGATGAAAATTCGATGCAACAATCCAGCTCGGTTGGTCTTTGTCGTTCCGTAATATCTGTTCTGGTCGCTACGGCGTTATATTCACCAATGATATCGGCATCAACAGTTGATTATGGTGAGACAGTTGATGGTGTTGTTCTGGTAAACGATATCCAGACGGTTTATGGAACCACGAATAATACGAAAATTACCGCCACCGGGGAACAGCATGTTAAAAAATATGGCGTAAGTAATAATACTGAAATTAATGGAGGATATCAGTACATTGAATCAGAGGGAGAAGTGAATAATTCCACACTGAATGATGGTTATCAAATTGTTCAAGTGGAGGGGGCAGCAAACCAAACTACCATTAATAATGGTGTGCTACAGGTTTATGGCGCTGCGAATGAGGCTGTTATTAAAGGTGGAAGCCTAATTGTAGAAAACGGTGGAATTGCTGTCTTTGCTGTTATCGAAAAGGGAGGGCTACTGGAAATTAAAGACCAGGGATATGCAATAGCGGTAAATCAGAAAGCAGGTAGTGCTATTAAAGCAACCACGAGGGCTGCAGAGGTGGAAGGCGTAAACCGTCTGGGTCAGTTCAGCATCAAGGATGGGGTTGCAAACAACGTGTTATTGGAAAATGGCGGAAGCTTGTTAGTTGAGGAAAATAATTTCGCCTATGATACCACAGTGGATAATGGCGGCGTCCTGAAAGTGATGGATGGCGGTACCGCAATAGGCATTGATAAAAAAACGGGGGGAGTCTTAACGATTTCAACTAATGTACTGGAGGCCAGTGGTAAAAATAGTAAGGGAGAATTCAGCATAAAGAATGGTGAGTCAATAAATTATGAATTGGATAATGGCTCTATGTTAATTGTTCAGCCACAAACCAAAGCATCCTATACCATCGTTGATGAATATGCCTCTATGCAAAATCTGGGAAGTGATACAGGGACGACCGTGATGAAATATGCGGTATATAATCTGGGGCGGGCTGATATCGATGGACAGACTCAATATTCTTATGACGCGAGTTCTGAGGGTATGAACATATTAGGCGGACGGGTAACTATCTGGGCTGGGACAATAAACAACGTTACAGTCAGTGATGACTCGGGAGTGCTGCAGATAATGTCTCCTCTTGAGGGTTCCGCTGCCCCGGTTTTAACAGGGACTACGAATGTTTCTAATGGCGCATTATTGGCCGTATATGCTCTTGCAGATACGGCTAACGCGACTGTTAATCTGGACCATTCAAACTTCGCTTTATACTCTGAAAACCAGCGCGCTATGTATACGCGGTTCTATTTTGCCCATCTAAATATGAGAAATTCGAATGTTATCATGATGGATGAGCCTGTTTCTCGTACGGGAGCCACTTCAGGCTCTGAGCATTATATTGATTTGACGGTGAATACATTGGCGGGTAGCGGCAATTTTTATATGCGTACTGATATGGCCACTCATCAGAGCGACCAACTTAATGTTACTGGTCAGGCAACAGGCGATTTCAAAATCTTCGTTACGGATACTGGTGCAAGTCCGGCAGCAGGAGACAGCCTTACACTGGTAACAACGGGCGGTGGTGATGCGGCATTTACGTTGGGCAATAATGGCGGCGTCGTTGATATTGGTACGTATGAATATACGTTACAAGATAATGGTAATCATAGTTGGAGTCTGGCGGAGAACCGAGCGCAAGTTACTCCTTCGGCTACTGCCGTGTTGAATATGGCGGCGGCACAACCGCTGGTATTTGACGCAGAACTGGACACGGTACGTGAACGTCTTGGTAGTGTAAAAGGGGTTAATTACGATACGGCAATGTGGAGTTCGGCAATTAATACTCGCAATAACGTAACCACCGATGCTGGAGCAGCGTTTGAGCAAACATTGACGGGATTAACATTAGGTATTGATAGTCGTTTCTCCCGTGAAGAAAGCAACACGATTCGCGGCCTGTTCTTTGGTTATTCTCATTCTGATGTTGGTTTTGATCGTGGCGGTAAAGGCAATATTGATAGCTATACGCTGGGGGCCTATGCCGGTTGGGAACATCAAAATGGTGCTTATGTCGATGGCGTTGTGAAAGTCGATCGGTTTGCTAATACCGTTCATGGCAAGATGAGTAATGGGGCAACAGCATTTGGCGATTATAATAGTAACGGCGCGGGAGCTCATGTCGAGAGCGGGTTCCGTTGGGGGAAAAATCTGTGGAATGTAAGACCATATCTGGCATTTACCGGCTTTACCACAGATGGCCAGGATTACACGTTATCAAACGGTATGCGGGCCGATGTGGGGAATACGCGCATATTGCGTGCTGAAGCAGGAACAGAGGTAAGCTATCACATGGACCTGCAAAACGGCATCGCGCTGGAGCCCTGGCTGAAAGCCGCCGCGCGTCAGGAATACGCCGATTCTAACCAGGTGAAAGTCAATGATGATGGTAAATTTAATAATGATGTGGCAGGAACCAGTGGAATTTATCAGGCTGGGATAAGGTCATCGTTTACCCCGACTTTAAGCGGTCATTTGTCTGTTAGTTATGGCAATGGCGCAGGTGTGGAATCGCCCTGGAATACGCAAGCTGGCGTGGTCTGGACGTTCTAGTGCCGAATATAAACAGGCCGCGTTTTGGCGTGGTCTGTTTTCTGAACAGATAGCAGGCATAAAAAAACCAACCTTTACGGTTGGTTTTCTTGGCACGAGAGTAGTTTAATTGAGCCTGTAACTGCATGATTTTAAAGATGTAGATTAATTGAGTTTTGAAATTGTATATCCAAACGTATAACTAAAATAATTTGCTGCAAAAATGTACAGCTTTAACCGTTATCATTTTCCTGCTATCCGCTATGAAGCTGGCTGGTGGATAAGCACGGATAACCTGACATCTACAGCCGCCTTAAAAAGCTGAACCCGACAAGCATATCGGCATCATGCCCACCAGCGTGACGCATTTTTTTAATTGCGCGGGCGTAAAAATTTGACGGGGCGGACAGTTCCATAAGTAATGGATTGCAGGAATTTCGCCCCCCCTCCTGAATGCAATTTTTCGTATATATATACAAAACCACCCGTCCCACCTGTCCCGCCTGTCCCACTAGCACCTAACAAATTGATTTTGTTAAAAATAAATTAGGTAAAGTGGGACGAGTCCAGGCTGTTTTGGGACAAGTTGGGGGGGAGGTGGGACAAGTCGAGCGAGTGAATCAAGCCGTGTTAGCGCGGTAAACCGACAGTGCCGCCGCAATTTTGCGTTGTCGGGAGGCCACCGTAACAGCCACCATACGCGCACAATCTTCGGTGGTAACGCAATCCAGACGTGCGCAACATCCCCAGATAGGAAATCATTAGCTAGCACAGCTAATTGCGCCAGAATCGATTACAGCGCGTTTCTGTGGCATTCAAGAACGGCTATCACTAGCGTATTGATATGTAATCCGCATATGAGTTTAAGCAACAAAATGATCCCCTTTCGAAAAAGGCACTAACCGTTTTTTCCGAAATGATCCGTTGGTGATTTTGTAACTTATTGTTTTGTAGATGTAATTTTAAATTTGGTAGGGTTATAAATAGGGGGGGGTTTTGTCAAGAATTGCAAATAATGCTCATTTGTTGTTCTTTATTTGTTTGTTTTCTGTTCGTTAATGGGGGATCATTTTGCACTTTTTGGGGGATCATTTCGGATGGGGTGGGGCTGGCAACACGCCAGCACCCTCGATGCGTTTGTGTTTAGCAGTACTCCCAGTCTGTGGCTAGTAGGCTCTCAGGAGATAGCGTAACGCTATCCTCTGTGACGGGATTCAACGCAATCAAATCGTTTCCGCGCCGTTCGAGAAAGACGATGTACGGAAGATGCCAGGCACTGCGGCGAGCTGGCACGCGTCGGCCTGGCTGCAACTTGTCGAGAATATCCACCAGCGAAACGTTCATGTGATTCAAAAAACTCCTGAAACGCTCTACAACTCAATAACACAAAAAATAATGCAGAACTGCCACTATAAAACCTTGTCTGTCTGGTAGTTCCGCCAGACAGATTTTGCGATTTCTATCCCCATATCCGCCTGTGTGCGGTGTGCTGCCTCTCTCAAGCCCCCGAAATTATCCAGCATGACGGGCGAACGTGCTGCCTTGTGGATACATTCCGCGCGACGCTTTACTGCCTGTTCGCGCTCCTTATCGGTATTCACCTGTTGCATGACCTCAGCCCATCGGGCCGCCGCTCTCCGGTACAGGCCTTTAGCCTCCAGATCTTCCGCTTTGCTGTCGTGAATCATACTCATACGCCAGCTTGCTCCTTGTTCGACTTACGTTTGCGCTTCTCTTTCAGTGCCATCAGTCGTGCTTCCGCGTCCTGCTGTTCCTGTTGTGTCACCTCGCCGCATGGCTGGCTATTCAGATCGTAACGCACGCCACCAGCCATTAAGGCACGGTAATAACGCGGAGAATGAGCATAAGATGCTAGCGCCGCACGTAATGCCCCTGACCCAAAAGCCAGCGCCCTGACGGCAATATCCTGTATCAGGTCTTCAAATATCCCTACCTTAAGCGGCTTCGGTGATTCCAGGCTGAATAATTCAGGCCATAGTTCAATAAGACGGTTAACGCGCCTGCGGTTTTTGCCTTGGCGTTTGGTCATATGCCGCCACGGTGTCGCCCCTGTGGGCTTCTGTTTGCGGCTCTGCTGTGCGTTCTGATTGCCGGGTATCACTTTATGCGCTGATGTGGTTTTATCCTGCTGCTGTGTCGTCTGTGTCTTTTTCTGTGGTATGCCGTAAATGCCTTTCGGTTTTCTGCTAATAGTCAGTGTAGTCATTATTTGTTAACCTCTGTTAGTGAATCCACTGGCAGTTAAAATGGTATTTCGTCCTCATACGGGTCATCCTGCTGGCCCGTCTGCTGCTTTGTCCTGTTCAGTGCGTCAGTAGCCTGCCCTTGCTGTCCTTTCCTGCCTCCTGGTCGCACGGTTCGCGCACTGATTACGCTGTCTGCGATGACCTGCCAGCCCTGCCGCATTTCCCCGTTCTGGTCTGTCCACTGGCTTATCTGCATGTTACCCACCACGCTCACCAGTTCGCCTTTCTGGTGTTTTGCCAGTGCATCGGCCTGTCTGCCAAACGCCAGGACGGATAACCACATCGTCGCTGTTCCGTCATATGCCTGACTGCACGGAAGGGGAACAGCCATACTCACCAGCGCCATTGGTGTTCCCTTGCTGGTGGTTTTTAACTGCGGGTCAGCCACCAGCCGCCCGTAAGCTGATATTTGTGCCGTCATATTGTCTGCTCTCCGGTTTTAAATGTTGGTTGGATTTTTAATGTCCACCAGCCAGGCAAAAAATAACGCCTGCTGACTTGTCCCAAAATGCTCCTAACTTGTCCCAAAATCACCTTAACTTGTCCCGCTCTTGTCCCACTTTTTCTGATATTACCCAATATAATTCAGTATGTTATGTGTGTTTCTCACAGGTTGGGACAGGTGGGACAAGAGTCTTTAAACCTACACGCGAGAGATTAACCACCTTCATCATCATGATCCTGTGCAAGTAAAAGGCCGTACACCCTTAGTCGTGCCCCCTTCATGTGCTTAAGACGTGGTGTTCTGATTTGCCATCCTTCCCCGCTGGCTGGCTTTTTCAGCATTCCGGCTTCGTGAAGGGCTCTTGCTACGGCATCCTTGTTAAATCCCTTCGCCACATGCGATTTAAATGGCTCCGGCAGGACGTAAAACAAAACAGGCTCACCGTAACGCCCCTCGCTTTCCCTGTAGCCGTACAGTTCTGAAATCGGCAGGCTTGCAGGGTCATAATTGACAGGCGCAAACCTGCTCATGCCGTAGGCAGTAAGAAATGCCTCTGCCTGTTCAATAATCTGCCTGTGTTCCTTGTTACCCGTGCCGAACTCCTTCACCCAGGCATTAAAGTTATGCTGAATGGCATCACAGCACGTCTGAACATTCCAGCCCGTAACATGACCGGACAGCACAAGCGCGGCCTCCAGTATGGCGAATCGTTCCCCTACGCGATGAACCTGTTCGCCGTAGCTCTCCGGTATTAGGTTGCGCCACCGTTCACGGCACGCCCTTACCGTGTCCTTAGCCTCCTGCTGGTGGGCTGCCAGCCATTTAATCCATTCACGACCCGCCGCCCCGTGGTTTTCTGTCCAGGCGGCTTTTAACGCGTCTGCGTGCGCCTTTCCTGTGCTGTATTCGTGAAACTGCGTAGACTTCTCCATCGGCACGTTAAGCAACCTGACAAGCTGCCCCGCCTTGACTTTTATCCCCTCACTTTTGAGGAATGTTTCAACGTCCATTTCTCCGGTACTGATCGCCACCGTTCGCCAGTGTTTTATCTCCCTGTTGCCGCCGTCCTTCGCCCCCTGTAATTTCCCCGAACCGTTAAACAGCGTATAAGCCGATGTGGACACCTCCCGCGCGTTTCCGGCCTGGCCTATTTCATCCAGGGGTAACAGCCCGTCGTTGTGTGCCTCTGCCTCGTTGGCGATACCTAACGCCGTTCCGTACCAAGTCAGCCGTTGCGCGTCCGGCTCTCCCCATAAACTTGATGCGATGTTCTGTGTGGTGGTTTTCCCTGCCGATGATTGTTCGAAAAGATGTACCCCGAAGCCGTCAGCGCCCACCAGCCCGATTAATGGTGCTGATAACGATACCGCCACACCCAGCATCATGGACGGATTACCACCAGCCAGTCGCGCCACTGTATCGCGCCAGCCCTCTGTCGTTCCTGCTACGGAATAACCATTAACGGCAGCCGTTTTTCCGGTAAACAGGATCGGTTTTTCAGACTCACCAATGACTGAACCGTCCGGCATGATGTACGCGCCAAAATGCCACCCCGTTGTTGTGCTTAACTGCCATTCCTCATGGTTTCCGCTTAACTGCATCCAGTCAGCCAGGATAGCCCTGTATTTGCCGTTGGTTGTCACATTGAGTCCGTGATCTTTCAGCAGCCGCCAGCCGTCACGGTCGCCAATGCCACCGCACGGGATCGCCATTGTGATGACTTCATGATTTGCTAATTTTTTCCAGCGCATCACGCGGTAATGCTCTTTACCGATCGTTCCCGTTCCCAGTAGTTCAAGCGGGGAACATAACCACGCCTCAGGCCGGATAATTTCGCCTGACTGTTTGTCAACTTTGGGCGTTACCCAGAAAACACCATCGGCGCGACTTTCAACGCGGGGTTTTAATTCATCATCGCCCTGGCTTTCTGTGATTTTTTTCTTTAAGGGCAACACCAGACTTTCCCCGCGCTCGTATTCGTCTTTGAGGCGAGGCAACTGGTCGGATAAATCCGCCGGGCTGGTGTCAGTTATCCCCGCATATTCGTATACGGTCTTCACGCCAGCCACAGCCAGCAATGTGACGATCTGTGTAAGGCTACGTTCAGTGATGTGCCCTGCGCGGTAAACACGCACACACTGACGGCTATCATCAATAATCTGATAACCGGTAATATCTTTCAGGTGTTCATCTGACAGAACGACAGGCGGCACATTGTCGGCGGCAATATGCTTACCTGCCCATTCCTGCCACTCTTTCGCATGGCTCCACGCATCACTACCCGCAAAAATGATAACCTCCGTCATTTTGTCGGCTGGCTGGTGCTTTAAGTTCGGTGCGCGTTTCATTTCTTGCCCCCAGTAACCAGCATTTCGCGGATTTTGCGGATATATCTTGCTGCACGGTTCTGATTTACGGTTTCACGATGATCCACCAGCGTAAAATCACGCTGGAACTGATAAACAGGCATCACGCAGTCATATTCGTATCCTTCACGGCGGTAGATCATGCGTCGTTCACTCACGCCCTTAATCATTACCGTGCTGCCGTATTTATCGCGGTAAATATCGCCGTGCATGAATTCAGGACGAGTTTTACCGCTGGCAGTAAAGCCAGAATTTTTTGCTTTCATTTATCGAATTACGTTTTTGTTAAAGCTGTATTAATGAGATTAATGAACTGTCGCCACTTCAATTACGGCACGGATCATCACCTGCGTGAACCCACAGCCGATTAACTCTTCTTTCAATATTGCGATAGCTGCATTAACGCTGGTGGCGTTCACGTTTTGCTGATTATCAATAACGTGGCCTTGATGATTTACAGCGCGTGCGGTTATCTGAAATCGCTTAAGCATGCCTCACCCCCTGACGAATACGGGCAGCGAATACAGCAACACAGCCGGACGGGCAACAGTTACGCGCTTCTCGTTCGGTTGATGCCTCGACGTGAACAACACGGGAATCAGTCGGATTAAAGATGACAAAGCGCCAGATAAATGTGTTTTGAGAATGTTCGAGGGTAGGGGTAGTAGCCATTTGGCAGCCTCCTGTAACGTTGGGATATACCCACCGCCGGAGGTGGTAAGCTCGCTGGCGGTGGACTGTACAGGGTTACCACAACTGGTGTTACAGGAAACCAGCCTGACCGAAGTCAGCCCCATACAGCCCACCATTGATAAGGCGTGCGCGTGCGCCGATACAAAAAAAGACGCCTGGCGCGTCTGTATCGCCTGTAACTCCAGCGGGGTGGTAATCCCGACACCCGTTTTATGAGGTGCGCAGGGAGTATATCCCGTTTTCTTGCTCATGTGGTCGGATGTGTTGATGGTATGTCCACCATACAAATTACATTGCCCACCAGCCGTAAATATGGCATTGTTGGCGATGTATTCAAGTTTAATACATGTCCTCTGGCGGCCCTCTGCGGTCGCCTTTGTTTTATTTGTAACAAGCATATTTCTTTTGTCGTTTAAGCTATGCGATTGTACGTTTCCGTTTAAAACGGAAGTGCGATTAGTTCAATTGATTCTTTCGTAAGGTTTGAACTGAATAATAACATCAGCCATATTTTTTATGGTTGAACGAAAACCTGCCCCTGTTTGGGCATTTTTGCCAGTATTCATAATGTTCTCTCTTAATTGTCTTGTTGCTTGATAGTAATCAGGCGAGCGTTAATCACACTTACGCTTCACGAGTTTCCCTCTCACGTTCTTTCAACCAGGCGAGTACCTCATCTTCATACCAGCCAATGCGACGCAGCCCGATACGGAATCCTTTGGGGAACCCGCCTTTGTTAACCATCTCCGTTAGGGTCGAATCAGATTTAATGCGTAGCAAGGCCTTTACCTCTGGTCTTAAAAGAATAGCCCTCATCTTATTTCTCCTCTAGACAGCAAAATATCACTTTTTGAATGGAAATGACGGTAACATGTGAAAGTATAGAAAAAAGAATACAAAATCATAAAAAAATAAGTCAAGAGCCATTTAGCAAAAACTATTTATTTTTCTTCTGACTTTAAATAATGGGTATTCTAACTTTAAATAATGAGTCTTCTGAGTTTAAATAATGGGCGTTAGAGAGCTAAATGTATTTTTCTAACATAAAACTAAGCGGTTTAAATTGGCTCCAAATTGGCTCCAAATTGGCTCCAAATTGGCTCCTGGTTGGTGTCAATTAGGAACCAATAATTTTTAAATATTTTATTTTATTCCGCGTAATCCCCTGTGCCCGCTGGCGATGGTTATTCCGGTTGCAGCAGATTCCACAAAATCACCCCACCAGCACATTAACACTTTACGTTTTTCTAGGTAGTTGCTTCGGTTGTATGCCCGTCTAACTTCGTTCGTGTCCACGTGTGCGAGTGCGGCCTCGATTACGTCCGGCTCGAATCCTTCTTCGTTCGCCGCTGTGCTGAATATGGCGCGTAGTCCATGAGATACCAGCACACCAGCGTAACCCATTCGCCGTAATGCTGCGTTTGCTGTCTGGCTGCTCATTGGTTTCACTGGATTTTTAAGACTTGGGAAAACATGCTCCCTTCGTGCGCTAATCGGCTTCATGGCTTCAAGCACTGCCATCGCCTGAGCGCAAAGGGGGATCACATGATCACGGCGCATCTTCATGCGTCCGGCTGGTATCGTCCAGGTTGCCGCCTCAAGGTTGATTTCTTCCCACCGTGCGGCGGAGGCTTCGGCTGGGCGGGTTGCAGTTAACAACTGCCACTCAATCAACAATTTGGTCTGTCGTTCTATGCTGGCAATCGTTAAATCGTTCATAAGTTGCGGTAGCTGTTCTGGTCGAATAGTTGGCATGTGCTTTTTGGTCGGGGTGGGGAATGCCTTTCGAACATTGGCGGCGGTATTGATGTCAATTATCCCGCTGTTGGCGGCGTAGTCCATAACCTCGTTTATTCGCTGCAAAACGCGCTTTAGCGTTTCCAGATTGCCACGTGCCTTGATGGGCGTGAGTATCTCAACAAAGCGGCGAGCGGTGAGAGTATCTATCGGTGTGTTTCCGATATACGGGAATACATATTTCTCTAGCGAGCGCCAGATGTCCTTGATCGTATTGTGGGCGAGATTCTGGTTTTTTTTCATTTCGTACCACGATGCGGCCACATTTTCGAACGTGTTGCCCTGTCGTCGAGCCTCTGCTTCGCGTTTTTGCCGTTCGTATTCCTGCGGGTCGGTTCCTGCCGCAATTAACGTCCTGTACTCGCTACGGCGCTTTCTGGCATCAGCTAGGGAGACTTCATCAAGCGATCCCAAACTAATGATTGTTCGTTTTTTATTCGATGGGCGATAGTAATTGAATCGCCATAGTTTCGAACCAGACGGCTTAACAACGAGAAAAAGCCCGCCGCCATCCTGTAAGGTGTATTCTTTTTCCGCTGGTTTAGCTGCTTTGAGCTGTGTGGTGGTGAGTGGGGTTGCCTTTCTTGCCATACGTTTTTGAATCCACGGGAAAAAACAGGTTCTAGTTATACGGATTTAGCTATGCGCCAGCCCGTATAACTAAACATATAACTAAAAAAAACGTCTGAAAACTACTGTTAACGTCGAATAACGATGATTAAAAACAATAAAAAAACCCGCCATTCAATGAATTAGCGGGCTTTTTTCATAAAAACGATGATTAACTATGGTAGATTTGGTCGGCACGAGAGGATTTGAACCTCCGACCCCCGACACCCCATGACGGTGCGCTACCAGGCTGCGCTACGTGCCGACTTGTGGGTGCTAATACTACCGCTTTCTACACCGATTGCAAGTAAGATATTTTGCTAACTGATTTATAATTAATCAGTTAGCGATAAATCGTTTCTCATCCGTCAGCACTTGCAATAACAAACTTAACTGTGGTTTTTCGTCTTTCACCCGTTCACCACGTAAATTATAAGTGCGGTATTTACCGTTATTATTCAGTACCAGCGTCATTTTTGGTGTGGTAATTGCCAGCGTATCGTTATCCGCAGCGGTTACCCAGTAATGACGGCGTTCAGGATTGAACAAGTCCTGACCTTGTGAGTACTCGCTGGCAGGCGTACTGACGTGCAGCAGTCGCTGCATCAGCGTGGTCATCAGATCGGTATGATCGGTCAGTGTATTGATACGCTGTGCCGGCGTACCTGGCCAGTGAATGACTAATGGTACCTGGAGATGACCGTGGGACCAGTCGAAAGTGTCTTCTTCCGGGGACAGCGGAATCCCCCGACCTGCAGTGATTATCACCACCGTATTGTCCAGCTTGCCTGACTCTCGCAGCGCATTAAGCACACGGTTAATCTGGTCGTCAACGTTACCTGCTGCACGACTATATTTCTGTGCAAATGCTTGCTGATTGCTGTCGTCAATATTGGTGCCATTGAACGAAACCCACGAGAACCAGCGATTATCTTCTTGCGCGTAACGACCCAGCCAGTTGATCCACTGTGTGGCGGTCTGTTCATCAGATTGTGTCTGCACGCTCGGCATTGAGAAGTCTGATAACAATGCCTGGCGATACAGAGGGCTGGTAAAGCCATCCGATGAGAATAACCCAAGCTGATAGCCTTGCTGGTTAAGCGCGGTAATCAACGCTGCAGGCGTACGAGTCGACAGAATGCCGTCCATATAGCTTGGCGAGATGCCATAGAACAGGCCAAAGATGCCGTTATCCGTGGTGTTGCCGGAACTCATATGGCGCGTGAATGTGATATTTTGTCCGGCAAAATTCGACAGCGCAGGCATTTGCTTCTCAAAACGTGAGTAATTCAGACCATCGACAGTGATCAGCAATACATTTTGCCCAGTGCCCATGTCGCGGTAGCGCAGTTCGCTCAACGGATACTGAACCGAAACCGCATCGGGATTGCCTTGTTCAATTAGCCGACGTTGGTATTCCTGCGCATCAAGCAGACCATGTTTCTCAAGGAAACGTCGTGCCGTCATAGGATACGACAGCGGCAAGTTGGCGCGCTGCATAGTAATAGGACGATAGAAGTTGGCATCGGCCCAGATATAAACGATATGTGAGGCGATAAATGCGACAAATAAGAAGGCCGCCAGCGGTCTGGCAAAGTGCCGACGACGTGTCAGGCTGCGCAGTTTTTGCCAGCTCCACGTCGCAAAGACCAGTTCAATCAATAAAATAATGGGCACGCTGATAAACATCAGCTGCCAGTCACGCGCCATCTCATTTTCGTCAGGGTTGATGACCAGTTGCCAGACGATGGGATTAAGATGGAGGTGGAAACGGGTAAAGACTTCGCTGTCAATCAGTAACAGCGTCATCCCCGCAGTAGCCAGAATGACGGACAAAAACCTCATCAGCCTCTGGGAGCCGACGATAAAGGTTAGAGGGAACAGGATCAGCAAGTAAGTGGCGAACACCAAAAAGCTGAAGTGGCCGATAATGCTTACGTAGGAATAAATACGGCCCGCAAGCGTTGTCGGCCAGTCGGCGATAAACAGGTAACGGCTGCCAATAACGAGTGAGAGCAGAATATTGAACAGTGCAAACCAGTGCCCCCAACTAACCATTTGGGAGACTTTTTCACGGTAGCGCTGGCGATGAGTTACCATAACCTGTTATCTGTTTCCCTTAGTGCGCTTTGTCTTCGTTGATAGAGGACTGTAAGGCGCGGGCAAAAGAGTTGGCAATTGCCTGGCGTTGAGCCGGGGCAATGCTGGTGTTGATAAGGTTAGTGACCATGTTGCCTAACACCATCAGGGAAAGGTCGGTCGGAGCCTTATGTTTTTCCAGTACGTTGAGCAGCTCTGCGAGCAATTGTTCAACCTGTTCATCACTGTAGCGGGAAATTTGCGGCATAAATCTAAATCAGTTAGTTGATGAAAGGGCAACATATTACCGTAGCACCAGTTTTTTTTCCGCTTTTTTATGCTTTAAATCATTCTCGTTACGCGACCTTCTGTAAAATGAGCGCCAACTTTTATTGCGTCGCTTTACCGGTGGTGGTTGAATACCGCCCGGTCTTAAAGGAGAGTTTATCATGAGTCTGGATATCAACCAGATTGCTCTGCACCAGCTTATCAAGCGTGATGAGCAGAACCTTGAGCTGGTGTTGCGCGATTCATTGTTGGAACCGACGGAAACCGTCGTTGAGATGGTGGCAGAGCTGCATCGGGTCTATAGCGCCAAGAACAAAGCCTATGGCTTGTTCAGCGAAGAGAGTGAACTGGCGCAGACGTTGCGTTTGCAGCGTCAGGGCAAAGAAGACTTTCTGGCATTTAGCCGGGCGGCAACCGGGCGTCTGCGCGACGAATTAGCAAAATACCCCTTCGCTGATGGCGGATTCGTGCTGTTTTGTCATTATAGCTATCTGGCAGTGGAGTATCTGCTGGTGGCGGTACTGAGCAACCTGAGCAGTATGCGCGTTAACGAAAATCTCGATATCAACCCAACTCATTATCTTGATATCAACCATGCGGATATCGTTGCGCGTATTGATTTAACTGAGTGGGAAACCAATCCAGAATCGACTCGTTATCTGACTTTCCTGAAAGGGCGAGTGGGGCGTAAAGTGGCCGATTTCTTTATGGATTTTCTCGGCGCCAGCGAAGGGTTGAATGCGAAAGCGCAAAACCGTGGCTTGTTACAAGCCGTGGATGATTTCACTGCTGAAGCGCAGCTGGATAAAGCAGAACGGCAGAACGTTCGCCAGCAGGTTTATAGCTACTGTAATGAGCAATTGCAGGCGGGTGAAGAGATCGAGCTGGAGTCGCTGTCGAAAGAACTGGCGGGCGTCAGTGAAGTGAGTTTCACGGAATTTGCGGCTGAAAAAGGGTATGAACTGGAAGAAAGCTTCCCGGCAGACCGTAGCACGCTGCGTCAGTTGACTAAGTTTGCTGGTAGCGGCGGTGGTTTAACCATCAACTTTGATGCGATGCTGTTAGGTGAACGCATCTTCTGGGATCCGGCGACCGATACGTTGACCATTAAAGGCACGCCGCCGAATTTGCGTGATCAATTGCAGCGCCGGACTTCTGGCGGAAACTAAATCCACTGCTTTCACGTTTCTCAATGGAGAGACCGTAGCGGGGAAATTATAATAATCGTCAATCAGTGAGTTGAATGGCTTGCTGATTGGCTTTTCATTCTAATATATTGTTTGTGTTATTAAACCAACTGATATCGTAAATACCTTTCGCTTACACTATTTTTTCTATAAGACACCCGTCTGATTTCAATTTCCGACATTTTTGTGAACTGTAACACTGGAAATGTCACTCTATTTATTTATATTGATTTTGTTGAGTGTCATACATATATATTTATTTTTGTATGTAAAATGCGAATACATTTTGAATATCAATATTATTGTCGTTGTATTTGAATTGCTTTATTAATCATATGAATGATTTTAAGGATTAACCGCATGGAGCAAGAAAATCCTGAAGGTGAAAACGGCTGTCGGCCAAAAAAAGCTTTCTCTTTAACCCGAAAGCTAATGGTATGTTTGATTTTTGTTTTTATTATTCTTGGTGGCTGTTTATTTGTTGGCATAAATACAGTTATTCACAACACCAGCACGGATAGTTTTTGTCTGAGCTGTCATGAAATGAAAGATAACATCGTCACTGACAGCTTTCAAAAATCTATTCATGGCAGTAATCGTACCGGTGTGAAGGTGGCTTGCGCTGATTGCCACATCCCTGATGAGTTTGTTCCTAAGATGATCAGAAAAGCCCATGCGATTAAAGAGGTTTGGGGCCATATGACAGGCGTAATTGATACACCTGAAAAATTTGAGTCACACCGTGGCGAAATGGCAAAAGCTGAATGGGCAAGAATGAGAGAAAATAATGCCCAGGAGTGTAGAAACTGTCACGATATTTCAAAACTACAGAAAAAGTTTATGGCGCCATTTCATGAAGCTTCTCTTAAAGAGGGGAAAACCTGTATTGATTGCCATGCCGGTATTGCACATAAATTGCCTGCTGTTTCGGTTGCGGCTCACTAGTTATGAATAAGTAACGTAATGGGTTTCTGGTTTCGTATAAAAATAAGAAGGGTTTCATTTTGTTTTTAATTTTCACATAAAAGGACCGCGTTATGAGGAAACTACACAGAGGTTTCTTATTAGCTGGGATATTAACGGCGCTTTCGGTAAGCGCATATGCTGACAGAAATATGAATAAGATCCCGCATATCAATCTGTCAAATCCATCCGTTGAACCCGTGAGTGAGAAGGTCATACAAACAGATATTGTGGTAATCGGTGGCGGGCTTTCCGGTATGTCTGCAGGACTGACTGCGGTACAGGGAGGCGCTAAAGTTGTTATTTTCGAAAAATTGCCCAGTCTTGGTGGGGCAGGTGTTTACCCTGAAGGTAGTTTAGGCATTGGCACTTTGATGCAGAAAAAAGAGGGGAAAGGCGCCACGCTGAATCAGGCCTTTGGTAAAGCGATCGATTTCCACCACTGGCGAGCCAATGCCAGTGCTTTGCACGCTTTAATGAAAAACTCAGGTGAAACCATCGACTGGGTTGCCAGCAATGGTGTCGAATTCACTACGCTAAAAACCACCATTTACCCTCAGTCAGATTCATTATGGACCTGGCATATGTATAAGCATAACGGCGCATCCGTGACCAAAAGCTTTTACAAGAAGATCCTTGATGGCGGTGGTCAAATCTATACCGAAACTCCTGTTAAGAAGATTATTCGCGATAAACAAAGCGGCGAAGTGGTTGGCGTTGAAGCGGTTAACAGTGTTACGGGCGAAAAAATTATTGCTGATGGTAAAGGCGTTATTGTGGCAACCGGTGGTTTTGCCAATAACCGTGACATGATTGAAAAATACATCACCGACGTGAATCAGAAAAACATGGTTCCAGTAAAACTACGTGGACCACTGATTGATGGACGCGAAGGTGATGGTATTAAAATGGGTCAGGAAATTGGCGCTGACACTGCTGGAATGCAAACCATTGCCGGTAACAGCCCGTATGTCGATCAAGATCCTCCTATTCGCCAGTTTAATGGCGCGGACTATCAAAAACAGGCCAGAACATCGTTAAGCCAGCCGTTCCTGTGGATCAACAGACAAGGTGAACGTTTCTTCGATGAGTCACTGGGTTCCAGTTTTACTCTCGTATACAACGCTATCACCATGAACGGTGGGGTTATGTACTCTATCTGGGATGACGCGATGCGCCAGAAGATGGTTAACGAAGGGCCCGTAACACCGTTTAATGCCATTGTTTTACCCGGGCAGCCGATGAAGGCGCTGGATCAGGCCATTGAGATTGGCATGAAAGAAGGATGGCTGTTTAAAGGCGAAACGCTGGATGATCTGGCGAAACAGATCAACGTTCCGGCTGATAATTTGAAAGCCACAATTGCCAAAGTGAACAAGTATACCGATGACGGTTTCGATCCTGACTGGGGACGCAAGAAAGAGCATTTGTTTAAATTCCAGGACAAAGGGCCGTATTACGCCGTGAAAGGGATTCGGGCTTATTTTCTGACGCTGGGTGGTTTGAAAATGAACAGCGATCTGCAGGTCTATGATACCAATGAGAAGATCATCCCTGGTCTGTATGTTGTCGGGCAAGATATGGGCGGACTGTATGACAGTTCTTATGATTTGGTGTTAGAAGGTTCGGCATCTGGCTTCGCTTTAACGTCAGGACGTATGGCCGCGAAGCACATCATTAGCACCAGAATGCAGACACAAGGAGGTGGCAAATGAGCAAATTATTGAAGAGCGTTGTCACAGCCATTCTGGCTTGTGTACTGTGTAGTTTTATCGGCATGGCTTCTGTCAGCGCTCAGGAAATTGTCGGCATGAAGATGCATAAAACGATAGGGCTTGAGTGCAATAACTGTCATGTCGATGATATCAATGCCAACAAGAATATGACGCCGACGTGTGTCAGTTGCCATGCTCCTGGCGAGCGTTATTATCATGGTAAGAAAGATGCTGAGGGCAATCCAGTATTGAAAGAGTATCCAGAATCGGGTAAGACGCGTGTCGCATCATTCCATGATTCTCATGGCGGGGAAATTCGCTGCACGGTATGCCATACTTCGCATGAAAAGGAACCGCAACCGCTATATTGCAACAACTGTCACCAGTTTGATGTAAAGATTAAGTAGTTACTGGTTTTTGTTCGTCGATAAAAAAGAAAACGGCCCGTAAAGGCCGTTTTCTTTTGTCTGACTTATTCAGCGATTAAGCGCGAACGAAGTCGATGTGCAGCAGCTTCGGTTTGTACGGGTGACGCTGTACATCCTGAGCTTTAACTTTGATTTCTTTACCGTCAACAACGATGGTCAGAACTTCGCTGTAGAATTCAGCTTTAACTTGCATGTTCATGACTTTGTCGTGACCCAGAGCAACAGCCAGCGGAGCTTCGTTGCCACCGTAGATGATTGCCGGGAATTTGTTAGCGGTACGCAGGCGGCGGCTCGCACCCTTACCCTGCTCTTTACGTACTTCTGCGTTGATAGTAAACATTTCTTTCTCTCTTAAATTAATCCTGCTACAGGCGACCCAGCAACAGGCAAGTGATCTGCTTTGCGTATGCAAAAGCGGGCGAGATTCTATACTCAATCGCCTTTCACATCAATCAAAACTACCTTTAACCGCGTAATTCATGCGCCCGGCGATAACGACCTTCATAATCGAACACTTTTTCACGTACCTGCCAGTATTGGCCTTTCATTCGTGCGACGACGAAATCTGGATGGCGCAGCAACGCTTGTTGGGCGAGGATATCGGCAGCGGTGATCCAGCGCAGAGGAATGCCGGGCGTACGGGTATGCGGGCGGATAAATAGTTGCTCGAAAGCTGTGCGCTGGGCGGGCTTTTGTAGACGGAAGCGCTCACTCACGTTGGCGCCGTCTTCATCGTAATAGGTTATTTTCAGCCATTCGCCTTTCTCGTCATGACCGTGTTGCATCGTCATTCCGCTACAACGCAGCACCAGAGCGTCTTTCAGACGTAGCGCTGCTTTTAACATATCATCCGGGTCCACCAATACCGTGTCGCACTCGCGGCAGCGGCGGGCGGCAATGTCATTTTTTGCGTTACATTGCGGACAATTTTTAAAACGGAAACGGAAGTCACACTGTTCGCGATGGCCATCGTCATCTTCAAACCATCCCTGACAGCGGCGACCAAAGTGTTCAATTAACGTGCCGTCGGCGGTGGTTTTTCCCCAGAAAGTGTTGGCGAAACCACAGGCTGGGCAGAAAACCTGCACCGGAACGTTGTCACTTTTGCCTTTTGGTGTACCGACTTCCGGCGCATAGAGGTCATGAGGATTACCCGCATAATCAAGAATTAAACAATCTGTTTTACCGGGCGCCAGGCGCAGGCCGCGACCAACAATTTGTTGGTAAAGACTCACTGATTCGGTGGGACGCAGAATCGCAATAAGATCGACGTGCGGCGCGTCAAATCCGGTGGTGAGTACTGCAACGTTGACCAGATAACGAAAACGTTGGGCTTTAAAATCTTCAATTAATACGTCACGTTCAGCGCCGGGCGTGTCACCGGTAATGAGTGCAGCATCCTCGGCGGGGAGCAAACCGACAATCTCTTTTGCGTGTTCAACCGTCGCGGCGAAAATCATCACCCCTTTGCGCGTTGCGGCGAACTCCATAATCTGGCTGATAATGTGTGGTGTAATACGTTGTTGTTTTTTCAACTCGCGGTTGAGATCGGCTTCGCTGAACAGCCCGTTACTCTGTGCCTGCAGGCGACTGAAATCGTACTGCACGACCGGCATATCCAGTCGTTCTGGCGGCGTCAGATAGCCGTGTTTAATCATATAGCGCAGCGGCAGTTCATAAATGCAGTCACGGAAAAGGGCCTTCTCGTCGCCGCGTACCATGCCGTGATAATGGAACTGATAGATCCAGCCTTTACCCAGGCGAAAGGGCGTGGCAGTCAGCCCCAGCAAGCGTAAGTGGGGGGTTACTTTCGTCAGGTGAGTGAGGATTTGCTGATACTGGCTCTCTTCGTCGTCGCCTATACGGTGGCACTCATCGACAATCAACAGCGAAAATTCCCCCTGAAAGGCGTCAAGATTGCGCGCGACCGATTGCACGCTGCCGAACACTACTTTACCGTGGCTCTCTTTGCGCTTCAGTCCGGCAGCAAAAATATCAGCTTTCAGCCCCAGCGCCTGATACTTTGCATGGTTTTGCGCCACCAGTTCTTTAACGTGCGCTAACACCAGCACGCGACCACGCGCCAGCCGCGCCAGTTCCGCTATCACCAGACTTTTACCTGCGCCAGTGGGCAGTACGATAACGGCAGGGGTTTTATGGCGACGAAAATGGTTGAGCGTGGCATCCACGGCTTCTTGCTGGTATGGACGGAGTGTAAAAATCATGGTCTCGCGTAGGTAGATTATTCTGCTAATAGTATGCCACGGATTTTTTTCTCTTGAGGGAAGTTATTAGACCGCTATACTGAGCGAACAACAGTTCTGATTTTCGGGTCAATGCCCGACCTCCGTTTTTACAGGCAAAATCACACACATGCGACTTGATAAATTTATCGCACAGCAACTCGGCGTTAGCCGTGCTATTGCCGGGCGTGAAATCCGTGCGAACCGTGTCACCGTCGATGGCGAAATCGTCCGCAATGCAGCGTTTAAACTGCTTCCAGAACACAACGTGGCTTATGATGGCAATCCACTGGCGCAGCAACACGGTCCGCGTTACTTCATGCTCAACAAACCTCAGGGCTATGTTTGCTCTACGGATGATCCAGATCATCCAACAGTGCTCTATTTCCTGGATGAACCCGTAGCTTGGAAACTGCATGCGGCAGGGCGGCTGGATATCGACACCACCGGTCTGGTGCTGATGACCGATGACGGTCAGTGGTCGCATCGTATTACTTCTCCGCGTCATCACTGCGAGAAAACTTATCTGGTGACGCTGGAGTCTCCGGTTGCTGACGATACGGCAGAGCAATTTGCCAAAGGCGTGCAATTGCACAACGAAAAAGACCTCACTAAACCGGCGGTGCTGGAAGTCATTACGCCAACGCAAGTCCGCCTGACCATTAGCGAAGGGCGTTATCATCAGGTGAAACGTATGTTTGCCGCTGTGGGTAACCACGTAGTAGAGCTGCACCGCGAACGCATTGGCGGCATTATGCTGGATGCAGATTTAGCACCCGGTGAATATCGTCCATTAACTGAAGAAGAAATCGCCAGCGTCGGCTAACACGTTAAATATATTCAGGAGCCCGTTGTGACCACCCGACAGCATTCGTCGTTTGCTATTGTCTTTATCCTTGGCCTGCTGGCCATGTTGATGCCGCTGTCGATTGATATGTATCTGCCCGCGTTACCGGTGATATCAGCGCAGTTTGGGGTTCCTGCGGGTAGTACGCAGATGACCCTGAGTACTTATATTCTGGGTTTTGCATTGGGGCAGTTAATTTACGGTCCGATGGCGGATAGCTTCGGGCGCAAGCCGGTGGTTCTTGGCGGCACGCTGGTGTTTGCCGCGGCGGCAGTGGCATGCGCGTTGGCACAAACCATCGATCAACTGATTGTTATGCGTTTCTTCCATGGTCTGGCGGCTGCGGCAGCCAGCGTGGTTATCAACGCTCTGATGCGTGATATCTACCCGAAAGAAGAGTTCTCGCGGATGATGTCGTTTGTCATGCTGGTGACCACGATCGCGCCGTTGATGGCGCCGATTGTCGGCGGTTGGGTGCTGGTGTGGTTGAGCTGGCATTACATTTTCTGGATTCTGGCCGTGGCTGCGATTCTGGCTTCGGCAATGATCTTCTTTCTGATCAAAGAAACGTTGCCGCCGGAGTGTCGCCAGCCGTTCCACATTCGTACCACCATCGGTAATTTCGCCGCGCTGTTTCGTCATAAACGGGTACTAAGTTATATGCTGGCCAGCGGTTTCAGCTTTGCCGGGATGTTCTCGTTCTTAAGCGCCGGACCGTTTGTCTACATCGAAATTAACCACGTCGCACCGGAAAACTTCGGTTATTACTTTGCGCTGAACATTGTTTTCCTGTTTGTGATGACCATCTTCAACAGCCGTTTTGTTCGCCGGATTGGCGCGCTAAATATGTTCCGCTCAGGACTATGGATACAATTTATTATGGCGGCATGGATGGTCATCAGTGCACTGCTTGGGCTGGGATTCTGGTCGCTGGTTGTCGGTGTAGCGGCGTTTGTTGGCTGTGTATCGATGGTCTCATCCAACGCGATGGCGGTTATTCTGGATGAGTTTCCCCATATGGCAGGAACGGCATCGTCGCTGGCGGGGACCTTCCGTTTTGGCATAGGCGCAATTGTTGGCGCATTGCTCTCACTGGCAACGTTCAACTCCGCATGGCCAATGATCTGGTCAATTGCGTTCTGCGCGACCAGTTCCATTCTTTTCTGTCTTTACGCCAGTCGACCGAAAAAACGGTGATCTGTTGCACAACGGGGAAGCTAAAAGGCTTCCTTTGTTGATGCATATCAACCGTAAATCTATCATTTCTCCGATATATGTTTATTTTATGTAAAATCAATTTGTGTAAAAAGTCACATCATTGTAGTTAAAAAGGTTGAGTTAGATCTCAGAAACGGGTACATATAGCCCCGCAAATGTGACCCCGCTTGCAGAAATCATTAAAATCAGAGGCATAAAGGCTACGCAAGTGAGGCATCAATCTTTACGATCTGTTTAAAGACTGATTGTTGATGATGTGTTAAAATCAATGTAAATAAATTGTGAATTTAAACAAACTTTCTGGGGAAAATAAGTGACTTCATTACAACTCTCAATCGTCCATCGATTGCCGCAGAACTATCGCTGGTCTGCGGGTTTCGCAGGTTCGAAGGTTGAACCGATTCCGCAAAATGGACCGTGCGGTGACAACAGCCTGGTAGCGCTTAAATTGTTAAGCCCGGATGGTGATAATGCATGGTCGGTGATGTACAAATTAAGTCAGGCGTTAAGCGACATTGAAGTTCCGTGCTCAGTCCTGGAGTGCGAAGGTGAACCGTGCCTGTTTGTGAATCGTCAGGATGAGTTTGCCGCCACGTGCCGACTGAAGAACTTTGGCGTGGCAATCGCAGAACCTTTCTCGAACTACAATCCTTTTTAAGCGTCAGCTTAACGCCAGCAGCTGACGCGTGTACTCCTGCTGCGGTGCGGCAAAAACACGCGCACACGGCCCTTGTTCTACCACTTCCCCTTGTCGCAGTACGATTACCTGATGGCATAACGCGCGGACAACGTGCAAATCGTGGCTGATAAACAGATAGGCCAGTTGATGCTTTTGTTGCAGTGATTTTAATAGCGTCAATATTTGCGCCTGTACCGTTTTGTCGAGCGATGATGTCGGTTCATCAAGAATGATCAGCGAAGGCTTAAGAATCAATGCCCTGGCAATCGCAATACGTTGCCGCTGACCTCCTGAGAAATCTGCCGGATAACGGTAGCGTGTTTCAGGATCTAACCCCACTTCATGCATTACCGCTTTCACTTGTTCTTCACGTTGCGCGGCAGAAAGCGTTGGTTGGTGGACACGTAATCCTTCCTCGATAATCTGCAACACGTTTAGCCGTGGATTGAGTGAGGAGTTCGGATCCTGAAAAACGACCTGAATACGGTGACGAACCGGTAATAGCTGGCGGCGGTTTAAATTCTGCAATGGCTGACCGTCAAAGATGATGCTGCCCTGAGAGTGAATCAACCGCAGTAGCGCCAGTCCTGTTGTACTTTTACCGGAACCGGACTCGCCAACTAAACCCAGCGTTTCACCCGCCCGCAGTGTAAAACTGACGCTTTTCACCACCACATTATGATCCACAATGCGTTTGAGAATCCCTTTACGAACAGGGAATGCGACCTGAAGTTTTTCAACATTGAGCAATGTTGAGGCAGGCTCCGGCAACGGCACGGGATCTCCCGACGGTTCGCTGTTCAGCAATTTTTGTGTGTAAGGATGAGCAGGGGAGGCAAATAGCGCAGTGGCGTTATTGTGTTCCATACAGCGACCGTTTTGCATTACCGCCACGCGATGGGCCAGTTTTCTGACAATGCTGAGGTTATGGGTAATAAACAGCATGCCCATGTTTAGTTCGCGTTGCAGTTCGCGCAACAGTTGCAGGATCTGCGCCTGGACGGAGACATCCAGCGCGGTGGTTGGCTCATCGGCAATCAATAATTCCGGGCGTGTTAATAGGGCCATCGCAATCATCACGCGCTGGCGTTCTCCGCCGGAGAGCTGATGCGGATAGTCTGTCAGCCGTTTTGCCGCCTGACGGATGCCCACGCGATCAAGGCAGTTAAGGATTTCGCCGCGTGCCGCTTCTCGTCGCATCCCGCGATGGAGCGAAAGCACTTCATAAAGCTGTTTTTCCAGAGTATGCAATGGGTTTAACGACACCATCGGCTCCTGGAAAATCACGGCAATCTTATTACCTCGTACGCCACGCAATGTTTGCTCGCTGGCATGAAGCAGCGATTCGCCATGAAAACGAATATCGCCAGAGAGATATTCAACCGGCGGTGAAGGGAGCAGACGTAAAATCGACAGCGCGGTAACACTTTTACCAGAACCTGATTCTCCTACCAGCGCCAGCGTTTCGCCTGACTCAATGTGTAGTGAAACATCATTCACTACAGTACGGACAGTTTGCTGATGGCGAAAACCTACCGACAAATTTTCAATCGCTAACAGAGTTTGCGTCATACTACACCGCCTTATTAGGATCAAATGCGTCGCGGACTGCCTCACCGATAAAGATCAGCAAAGACAATAAAATCGCCACAGACAAGAAGGCGGTGATCCCAAGCCACGGCGCCTGAAGGTTATTTTTCCCTTGTAACAGCAGTTCGCCGAGTGAAGGAGAGCCCAACGGCAAACCGAAGCCGAGGAAATCGAGCGAGGTCAGAGTGGTTATCGAACTACATAAAATAAACGGTAAAAAGGTGAGGGTAGCGACCATTGCATTTGGCAACATATGACGCAGAATGATACTGCGATCGCTGACGCCAAGCGCCTGCGCCGCGCGGATATAGTCGAAATTACGGGTACGTAAAAACTCCGCCCGCACCACGCCGACCAGACTCATCCAGCCAAATAAGACAGTGATTGCCAGCAGCCACCAGAAGTTAGGCTGTACGACGCTGGAAAGCAGAATTATCAAAAACAGCGTCGGCATTCCCGACCACACCTCAATAAAGCGTTGTCCCCAGAGATCGACTTTTCCACCATAATAACCTTGCAGCGCGCCTGCCAGCACGCCCATGACGCTGGAGCAGAGTGTCAACATCAAACCAAACAAGACTGAGATCCGCGTGCCGTACAGAATGCGCGCCAGCACATTGCCGCCGTTGGCATCCGTTCCCAGCCAGTTTTGCCGTGAAGGCGGGGAGGGGAAGGGCTTATTGGTAGAAAAGTTGATACTGGTGGCGCCAAAGCGAATCGGTGCCCACAGTACCCAGCCCTTATCTTCCAGCCGTTGTTTCAGCCACGGGTCCTGATAATCAGCCTGACTTGCCAGCGGGCCGCCAAAATCACGTTCACTGTAGTTTTTCAGCAACGGGAAATACCAGCTGCCGTCATAACGCACCAGTAACGGTTTATCGTTGGCGATCAGTTCAGAACATAAACTCAAACCAAATAAGACGAGAAAAATCCATAACGACCAGTAGCCGCGACGGTTATGACGAAAACGCGCCCAACGGGCTTGATTGACGGGGCTGAGTCGCGACATTAACGTCCCTCAAAATCAATGCGAGGATCGACCAGCGTATAGCTGATATCACTGACAATATTCAGCAGCAGGCCAATCAGGGTGAAAATATACAACGTGCCAAACATCACCGGATAATCGCGTGAAACAGTTGCTTCATAGCCCAGTAAGCCGAGGCCGTTAAGCGAAAACATCACTTCAATCAACAGCGAGCCGGTGAAAAACATGCTGATAAAGGTTGCCGGAAAACCAGCAATCACCAGCAGCATGGCGTTACGGAACACATGTTTCCAGAGAATATTTTTTTCACTCACCCCTTTCGCACGCGCAGTCACCACGTATTGCTTGCGCACTTCATCAAGGAATGCGTTTTTTGTCAGCATGGTGAGCGCCGCAAAGCCGCCAATCACTGTCGCCAGCACCGGCAGCGTGATATGCCACAGATAATCAGTGATTTTCTGATACCACGGCAGCGAATCAAAGTTAGCGGAAACCAGGCCGCGTAGAGGGAACAGGTCGAAATAGCTGCCGCCTGCGAAGAAGACAATCAGCAGGATGGCAAATAAAAAGGCCGGGATGGCGTAGCCAATGATGATAAATGCGCTACTCCAGACGTCAAAGCGGCTGCCGTTATGAACGGCTTTGCGAATACCTAATGGAATCGACACCAGATAGATAATCAGCGTACTCCACAAACCGAGGGTGATGGAAACTGGCAGACTGTCTTTAATCAGTGTTAGCACCGAGGCACTGCGAAACAGGCTGTCGCCAAAATCGAAGCGAATGTAGTCCCAGAGCATTTTGAAGTAACGTTCGTGGATCGGCTTATCGAAACCGTATCGATGAGTGATCTCGGCGATCACTGCTGGATCTAATCCACGCCCGCCGCGGTAGTTACTGTCGCTGATATTACCGACGCCCGTTTGTGCATGGCTGGCGCGAACACCTTCAGCACCTGCACCGGGTAATACTCCGGCATTACCAAACTCAATAGCGGCGATGGCCTGGTCGACCGGACCGCCAGGCGCAATTTGCACGATGAAAAAGTTGATGGTGATAATCGCCCATAACGTTGGAATTACCAGTAACAGGCGGCGAATCAGGTAAGCGCCCATCTATTCTCCCTGTTGTCTGGCTGACGGTAGTTTGGCCGCTTTATTGACGTCGTACCACCAGGTATCAATACCGAGACTGTAGACGGGGCGCACGGCAGGACGGGAAAATTTATCCCACCAGGCAAGCCGGTCTTCTGCCATATACCACATTGGTAACATGTAATAATTCCACGTTAATACGCGGTCTAATGCGCGCCCCAGAGGCAGTAATTTTTCTTTATTCCCCTGAGCGGCAATAATTTGGCTGATCAACGCGTCGAGGACCGGGCTTTGCACACCGGGGGCGTTATAAGTGGAGTTGATATATTCCGATGACCAGGATATTTGTAAATCGGAACTGGGCCACGGCATTGCCCGCCACAAGCGCGGCATCATGTCATAGTCGCGGCTGCGCATCCGGTTAGTGATTTGCGAGTTATCCACCTTGCGAATGTCCATGTTGATGCCCAGACGTTGCAGGCTGTGCTGAAACGGTAATACCCATTGACTATTACTGCCTGACGAAAGCAGTAATTCAAAGCGGAACGGTTGACCTGTTGTGGCGTTAACGCGCTGCTGGCCTTGCATTACCCAACCCGCATCGTTCAGTAATTTATCGGCTTTTAACAGGTTGTCACGGTCGTAGCCATCTCCTTTGGAGACCGGCGGCTGGTAGATTTGCGTGAATACTTCGGGCGGTAGATCCTTTTTCATGGGGGCCAACAGCACCAGTTCCGCAGCGTCGGGGTAATTTCTGGCGGTGTATTCGGTATTCTGAAAATAGCTGTTCGTACGGCTCCAGGCATTATAAAACAACGCTTTGTTCATCCATTCAAAATCAAAGGCGAGGGTAATGGCCTCCCGAACCCGGCGATCGCTGAATACCGGGCGTTGAATGTTAAAGGCCAGCCAGCGTGTATCCTGTGCGGATTCATTTTTTTGCTCATCTTTGATGATATATTTTTTGTCGAAGTTTTTGCCTGTATAACGCGTGGCCCAGTTTTTAGCGTCATTCTCCATGCGCAAATCAAAGGCTCCGGCTTTAAATGCTTCGAAGGCGACATTATCGTCAAGATAATAATCGTAGCGGATGGTATCGAAATTCCAGCGCCCACGGTTTACCGGCAGGTTTGCCGCCCAATAATCTTTTACGCGGGAATAGACAATATTCTGCCCCATTTTCCAGGACGTAATGCGGTATGGACCGCTGGCGAGCGGAGGCGTGGCGAGCGGATCGCTAAGCTTATGATCTTTCCAGTATTTCTCTGGCAGCACTGGTAACGAAAACAAACTGAGCATATCTTCTTTGCCGGGTTTGGCTAATTCAATACGCACAGTTAACGGCGCGATAGCTTTGACCGTGGTGCCTTTATACACCAGACGAAACTGTGGCACGCCTTCAGTCATAAATTTTTGAAAAGTAAACTCAACGTCGCGTGCAGTAATCGGCGACCCATCATGAAAACGTGCGCGCGGATTTATGGCGACCTCTACCCAGGAAAAATCGTCGGCATAGCGTGCACTTTCGGCAATCAGCGGGTAATAGCTCCCCGGTTCATCATCAGAGGTGGTAAATAGCGTGTCGTACAATTGCTCGGTGCGCGCGCCGGGGTTTCCGCGTAGTGCATAGCGGTTAAAATTATCGAAAGTACCAATAGAGGATAACGTTATCTGCCCGCCTTTTGGCGCGGCAGGATTCACATAGTCAAAATGGTTGAAATTAAAGGCGTATCGGGGTTCTCCCAATACGGCGAAGGCATAGCTTTCCTTGATAGCCTGCGCCTGCACACCAAAGGTGCACAGAACGATAAACAGCAGCAGTATGCGTACGATCATCTGCAACGGATTTCCTTTTATTCATTATTAGCCGCAGTCCGGCATGCCTTAACAATGAATAATAAGGGACATAAGCACACCTTACCACTGCGGCGTATGCGGTTTCTTAAGCCAACGGACAAAATCATCCAGCGGTAATGGTCGGCTGATCCAGTAGCCTTGCAGGAAATTAACGCCGCGTTCACGTAACCAGCGTGCCTGTTCAGGTGTTTCGACCCCTTCCGCGACCGTGAACATATTGAGACGTTTTGCCAGTGTCAGTACAGCGTCAAGTACCGGTGAGGTGACCGTTTCCGTACCTATGGCGTTAATAAATCCACGATCAATTTTTAAATAATCGAGGGTAAAGCGTTCCAGATAGATAAGTGCGCTGTGTCCGGTGCCAAAGTCATCAATAGCGATTTCTACACCGACAGAGTGTAGCCAGGCGAACAGCTTTGAGGCTTCATGTTCTTTCAACATATCGCGCTCGGTGATCTCCAGAACTATCTGGAAATAATGTGCGGGCAAAGAGGTGAGCAGCCGATGTATATCAGTTTTAAAACTTTCGCTGTGCAGATGATCCGGCGCGATATTAATGCCAAATTTCACCCCTACCGGTAGTACGTTTTGTAATATTGCCGCATCGCGGGCGATCAGCTCAAACAGATGCTGAGTCAGAGGCACTATCATCTTTTGTGCCTCGGCATAGTGGATGAAAGCATCCGGGGGAATTTCTCCCGCTACCGGATGACGCCAGCGTAGTAATACCTCCAGTCCGGTAACCTGTAGCGTTTGCGTATCAACTACTGGTTGATAAACCACGTAAAACTGCTCGCGTTTGATAGCCGTCATGATTTCTCTGCCAGGGCGCATACGCACGGTCATCAGGTAATAACAGAGTAACCCAACGACAGTTCCACTCATACCGCCCAGTAAAAACGCATACCATACATCGTTCCATGTCCAGTCATCGGCATAAAGACGCACGGTTAGCGGAATACCCGTAATTTGGGTTTCGCGTACCGGCGTACCGGTTAGCTCATGGACGTTCATTAAATGCGAAGCAAAGGTTGATATCGCGGTATTGCCAATGATGAGGGCGATACCATCGAAATCTTCCTGGTGTGAGCTATAAAAGAGATAAGGCGTCAGATTGAGATTCAGTGCTGCGAAAACACCGCTATTCTTCAACAGAGGGTTGCGATACCAGATAACGATGGCTGGTTTGTTAGGCACCATTGGGGTGCCGGGTAATATTGCCATATCGATATCTTTGCTGATATCAAGCGCAGGAATCAGTTCATTGAGCGGAATATCCATCTCACCAGTGGCGGAAGAACAAAAGGTCTTTTTATCTTTCACCAACACAAATGTGCGCACATTCATACTAAACGCGGCGCGGGCGGTGAGTTCTGGATTCGCTTGTTCACAGGTAGTTATCGTTAGTGGCTGAAGACGATCGGTTGTCGCTTTCAGATCGGCAAAATAGGTGAGCAGATATTTTTGTACGTTGGTGATCAGCGTATCGTATTTCACTTCATGTTTATGCCAGGACATCAGAAACTGAAGACCACTGACCAGAAGTGCAATGATTATTCCTGCAAGGACGCAGGTTTGCAGGATTTTCCGGCCTGAAGAGGGGGCACGTATGAACATAGTTCTATTGATATCCTGAGATTACGATAGCGGTAAAGAGGTGCTAATGGAGGGACTATAGCCTGGATTCAAACGCGGAAACATCATTTTCACCGCGGAAGGTAAAACAAAAAGCACCGCATAAGCAGTGCTTTCGTTAACGCGTCAGGATAGCCAAGGGATTGCATCCAAACGGTTTATTAGCTGCGACTAAGTACTCGACGCGCTTCGTTGTAACGTTTTTTCCAGTACGGTTCATTCATGCTGGAAATGATAACGCCACTGCTGGTGGAAGCATGAACAAACTGGTTGTTGCCAATATAAATACCGACATGGCGACCAGTTGAACCAGCACGGAACAGAACTAAATCACCTGTACGCAAATTACTGCGGGAAACAGATTTCCCCATTTCCTGCTGTTCATAAGTTGAACGCGGAAGTTCTAAGCCGAATTGTTCGCGGAATGTACGTTGTACGAAACCAGAACAATCGATACCTTTTTTAGTGCTGCCGCCCAGACGATAACGTACGCCTTTCCAGTCAGCATACTGATCCATAATTCGCGATTTTACGTCGACATTACGAACCAGATTTTCAAATTCATCCTGAGACGCTTGCAGTGATGATGTATCACTACCCACTGCACGTGTCTCAGGATGCATATTCTTTGCGGTATTGTTTGCACTACATGCAGAAAGCAGAACTGCTACTGCAATTGCGGGAATCCCGCGCAAGATATATCTCAAAATCGGTTGAGACTTGACCATGTTGTTTGTTTTCCCTTGAAGTCCTTAACGACAAATATCGTTATAAAAAATGCCAAACGAGATGAGACTAATTACCTGGGCACGTTGAAACAATTCCCTGTGGCCAAATCTGTGGACTAACGCACAAAATTATATGCTGTGAGGATAATTTACCGCCGAGGCAAAACGAGTTCGAGATTACCCGATTGACGCGGTCTTGGCGAGTGGTTTTACATGATTTTTTATAAGAAAAAGTGATACAGAAAGTTAATAACCGGGATTGGTTAATTTAAGTACAGTTGAGCAAAATGCATGCAATCCATTCATTTGCTTAGAGAATGATTATTTTAATCGATGAGTGTCGGCAACGCCGCGCATCATCAGGATTCTTCGAAAATGGGGAATAATCCTGATGATGTTAATTACTGTGAGTTATTTGTTTGGAATATGTTTGTTGTTTCCCGGTAGTGATTTGTCAAAAAAGGTGATTAACCGATCACTTAATGGTGTCATTAGCCACCAGGGTAAACCAATCAATATCACGGTCATGGAACCGACAATGATGTCCGTAAACCAGTGAGCGCCAATCATTACTCTGGGAAATGCAAAAACCACAAATATAATAAGGGCGATTCCCCCTGCGGCTTTTCCAAAATAACGCCACATAAATGCGGAAAAAATAAGCAGCATCATACCGTGATCGCCAGGAAAGCTATCCCGCGAGGCGTCCTTCGTTGGGACTGAAAGCAGTTCGCTAACGCGGTTAATATCGGTAAAGGTCAATGTCGGGCTGGCCCGTTTTACCGGAATAAATACCTGGCTCAGTTGGTTTAGTACTACTGCTGTTAATAGCATCACCAGACCAATAATCATAATACGCCGTCTGCCGGAGGCATTTTCCTTCAGCCAGAAGCTGAGCATCAACATTCCCATCGCCAGCAGTGAACAGCCGTCAAAGGCGCGGTTATTGGTCAGTGCTACCAACCATAAAAAGGCCTTACTTTCGACCAGTTTCTGATTAAAGAAATAAAAAATGCTCGTATCAATCGGCAACCAGAATCCATGATTAGCCGGAATATACCAGGAAAGAAACAGCCCAAGGCCGATAATGTTTAACAACACTATTTGCGGCAAATTTTTGCTCATAACAACTCATTCTGTTTTACTGAAAAACGCAGGCAACCTTACGCGTTGGACGCTAAACGAAGCTTCAACAGTGCGCTCTGCAAGGCATTCCAGTCAGCCTCATTGCTGGAAATCAGCTCAATTCGGCTATCCGGCGGCGCAACGTTTTGTGTTTCAATATGCAAGTCATCGCCTTGACGGTTGATACGCACAAGGCCTTCCGGTATCCGCATCACACCTTTTACACGCCCGACTGGCGCAAGGCGCGCCCATTCCAGAATACCAATGGTGTCGAAAACTGTCTCCGCGTCGAAAATCCAACCGCAAGCCTGATGCCCTTGCCCGCTGTTCAGGCTACGACGCCAGCGCTGATGCTCTGGTAGGCTTAATGCAGCTAACCCTTTTTTTCCGATATGTTGATGTGAATGGGTGGTGCTGGTTGGCAACTCGGTGAAATTTTGACGAGGCAAATCCAGAAGGTGACCTTCAATTTGTCCATGAGCGCTGTGAATTAATTGTCGCCCGTCGCCATTTTGTTGCCACCAGCGTTGTAACGCTTGTTCGCTTTCGGGGGTCGCACGATCGGATTTATTGGCGACAATGATATCTGCGGCCGCCAACTGGTCGCGGAAGTTTTCATTATTGATGGTTTTTTCGTCCAGCAACAGGCGCGGATCGAGAATACATAACGTAGCACGCAGATCGATCCACGGTTCATAGACCGGTGCTGTTAGCAGATCGAGGATCTGTTTTGGATGGCCCAGCCCAGTTGGCTCTATCAGCAAACGATCGGGTTTTCCCTGGCGCAGCAAGGTGTTCAGTCCCACCTGCATAGGTAATCCATTAACGCAACACATGCAACCGCCGGAGATCTCTTTTAGCAACGCACCGCTATCGGCGAGCAGAGCGCCATCAATCCCGACTTCCCCAAACTCATTCACCAGTACCGCCCATTTTTCTTGCGGATTCTTGTGTGCTAACAGATGAAGAATAGAAGTGGTTTTCCCGCTACCGAGAAAACCGGTGATGAGGTTAGTTCTGGTCACAACGGCTCCGCAATGATCTGATTAATTAACGTTGTATTAATCCTGGCTAAAAAAATCGGAAAAGAGAAGAGGAGAGCGGACGAAGCCGTGTTCCGTCCGCTTTAACCGCAGAAATCGTTAAATTTTGAGGGTATTTAACAGTGCCTGATGAGCGCCAAATTGCGTAATCTGGCGCCAGGCATGTTCGATAGCCTGAACAAAGTCGGCGTTATCCGGCAGGTCATCACCGAACACTTCACGTAAAGAAAGCAGGGCGGTAACGCGTTGCTCATTGTTGCTGTTCGCAACGAGATCGTGAATTTTATCGTGCAGCGGATCGCGAACATCAATAGCATTTCCGACATCATCAACACCGCTCACATAGCGCATCCAGCCTGCGACGCCTAATGCCAGTAACGACCAGTTCGTTTGGCGCGCCAGATGAATACGAATACCTGCCAGCATACGTTGTGGTAATTTCTGACTGCCATCCATCGCGATTTGCCAGGTTTTATGTTTTAGCGCCGGGTTGGCAAAACGAGCAATTAACTTATCTGCATATTGTGTTAAATCGACCTCCTGAATTCGCAGTATAGGTGCTTGTTCTTCCAGCATTAACGTTCTGGCAGCATGACGAAATACGCGGTTTTGCATACAGTCGCTGATGTGGGCGAACCCAGCCAGATAGCCCAGATAAGCGAGGAAAGAATGGCTGCCGTTAAGCATACGCAGTTTCATCTCCTCCCAGGGGAGAACATTGTTAACCATCTGTACGCCTGCAACTTCCCATTCCGGGCGTCCCGCGACGAAGTTATCTTCCACCACCCACTGAATAAACGGCTCGCAGCTGATCGCACAGGGATCGCTTACACCTAAATGTCGGCTAATTTCCGCCAGCGATTCGTCGGTTGCTGCCGGAACAATGCGATCAACCATCGTTCCCGGAAAGCTGACGTGACCTTTTATCCATCCGGCGAGTTCCGGGGAACGTTTTTCTGCCATTCCCAGTATCGCGTTTTTCACCACATGGCCATTGTCAGGAATATTGTCGCAGGAGAGCACGGTAAACGGCGCAAGGCCGCGTTCACGGCGGCGTTTCAATGCTTCGACAAGAATGCCTGGTGCAGAGTGAGGCTCTTCAGGGTTTTATAGATCGTGAATAATCCGTAGATTGCTGGTGTCGAGCGTACCGGTAGCCGGGTCGATGCAATACCCTTTTTCGGTAATCGTGAGGGAAACAATCGCCACTTGTGGTTCGCAAAACTTCTCAATAATCGCCGCTAAGGAATCCAGTTTTGCATTCAGGCATTCGTGAACGGCACCGACAATGATCGCCTGATTACCGTCCGCGCCTTTTTCTAACACGGTGTATAAATGGTCCTGTGCGCGAAGCTGGCTCATTAGTTGATCGCCGCTGAACAAGCTGATTTCACAGATACCCCAGTCGCCGCCAAGGGCATTTAACACACGATCGGTCAATAACGCCTGATGTGCGCGGTGAAAAGCGCCAAAGCCAAAATGAACGATACGCGATTTCAATTGCTGGCGATTGTAGCGTGGAGTGTGCACGTGATGCGGGAAGGTCGTGGAGGCGATTGTATTCATAGAAGTCACGTCTTAGTAACGATTGATTAACAATGACAGTGTAAAGTTATATGACATCAATTGAAATTGGTCTGGATTGTTAATGCGATGAAGTGTGAGGGCGATCAATGAACTGGTGAATATTGCGGGAGAACGATGTTCAGGAAGCGCAAAATAGAAGATTGGTATAATAAATTTAAAAAGGGACAGCCTGAGCTATCCCTTTGAGATTGATGACAAATGTAAAACTGCCTGATGCGCTACACTTATCAGGCCTACATGGATTGTGCAATGTAGTGAATTTGCGTTGTTTTGTAGTTTTGTAGGCTGGATAAGGCGTTTACGCCGTATCCGGCATGAGCAAAGCGCACTTTGTTATTAGTTGAAAGGGACAGCCTGAGCTATCCCTTTGAGATTGATGACAAATGTAAAACTGCCTGATGCGCTACACTTATCAGGCCTACATGGATTGTGCAATGTAGTGAATTTGCGTTGTTTTGTAGGCTGGATAAGGCGTTTAAGCCGCATCCGGCATGAGCAAAGGGCACTTTGTTATTAGTTGAAAGGGGCGGCCTGAGCCACCCCTTTTCTGAACGCGGCTGAAGTTAGTCAGCACGACCCATATAACGGCGCTCTTCGATATGGATACGAATTTTTTCGCCCGGGCTTAAGTATTCTGGTACCTGAATCACCAGGCCGGTGCTCAATGTCGCCGGTTTGTTACGGGCACTGGCAGATGCACCTTTGATGCCTGGCGCGGTTTCAATGATTTCCAGATCAACGGTCTGCGGCAGTTCAAGGGCCAGCAGTTGACCATCCCAGGTCAGCACCTGCATGTCCGGCATGCCGCCTTCCGGCATAAACAGCAGTTCTTCTTCAATCTGATCTTTCGTGAAGGTATATGGGGTATAGTCTTCTTTATCCATAAAGACATATTCGTTGCCATCGACGTAGGAGAAGTCAACGTAACGACGGGTCAGCGTCACGGTGTCAACGATATCATCGCCTTTAAAACGTTCTTCCACTTTCAGCCCGGTACGGACATCAGAAAAACGCATTTTGTACAGCGTAGCGGCACCGCGGGCAGTAGGCGACTGAATATCAATGTCCTTAACCAGCAGCAGTTTGCCGTTGTAATTCAGTACCATACCTTTTTTAATTTCGTTCGCTCTTGGCATCGAAAAATTCCTGTTGTCGAAAATGTCAAAAATATCGCGACAAACTACTCGCGACGGGCCTTTCAGGCAAGTGGTATTCGCACTTTTGCTGGTGCAAAAAAGGTGATACTGTGCGCGCTCATCAATCTGGTGGTTAACCTTAAGAGAACAATGTATGGAATGCCGTCCGGGTTGCGGGGCGTGTTGCACCGCCCCCTCAATCTCCAGCCCTATTCCCGGTATGCCAGATGGTAAGCCCGCCAATACACCCTGTATTCAGCTTGATGAACATCAACGCTGCAAAATTTTTACCTCTCCGCTACGACCGAAAGTCTGCGCAGGCTTACAAGCCAGTGTTGAAATGTGCGGCAACACGCGTCAGCAGGCAATGATCTGGCTTATCGATCTGGAAAGGCTGACCGCGCCTTAAACATCTTTAATACGTAGCAGGCAAAACAGGGTAGCTAAAATCATCACCATCGCAAACCAGAACACCGCGTGATAATTCCAGATTTCTGCGACGATTCCCGCTACGGAACCGGCGATGATCCAGCCCACGCGTGATGTATTGGTATAGAGCGTGGTTGCTGAACCTGCCTGACCGGGCATCAGGTCCTGGAAATAGAGCATCCCAATCCCTCCCAGAATGCCGATAAAAATCGCATTAAGCAGTTGTAAGCCCAAAAGAATGACTGGTGAATGCGCCATCAGCATACCCGCATAAAAACAGACGCCGCCCACAGCGGCAACGCGCATTAAAAAACGCTTACCCAGACGTTTGGCAAAATAACCGGCAATCAGCATTGTTGGGATTTCCAGCCCGACTGCCGTCCCCATCATCACTCCCGCCAGTTTCTCGGGGAGATGCAGTTCGTTGATAATAAACAGCGGCATATTGATGATATACAGGCTGTTTGATCCCCACATCAGTGTACAAATAACAAACAGCAACAGCGTATCGCGACGGTTACGACGCGGCGCTTCAACCGTACCGGTTGCCAGAGAAACCTCTTTTTGCATTGATGGTAAAAACAACCACACCATTAAGCCGCAAACAATAAACGCCACCGCAGCGCTGAGGTACATCACTGTAAAACTGAAACCCATTGCTAATGCATAAGCCAGCGGCGGGCCAATGACCCACGCCAACGAAACCTGGGCGCGTAAAAAAGAGCTGAACATCACCGCTTCACGTCCGGTTTTGTCAGCATGTTCACGGGCAAGAGCAAACATTTGCGGGTTAGCGGTTGAGCCAAAACTGCTAAGAAAGACGCCGACAAACAGCAGAATGAAGTAGTTGCGGTTCCAGGCGAAAAGAGCACAGGCCAGCACACCTAACAGGCAGCAAAGGACAATCAATGACTTACGATCGCCGCGTTTATCAGAGCGTCCGGCGAGAAACTGACTGACCAGAATTCCGATGACTGCACTACCGGTAAAGAAGAATCCCACCATTGCCGGGCGGGCATGTACTTCATCGGTGAGGAAAATACTTAGCGTCGGGGTTTGCAGAGCGCCCGCAATGCCAGTGAGAAAGGCAACGATTAAAAACGCCGTCGAGGTCAGATCAAATGATTTTGCGCTGGAGACTGCGGGGGAGTTATGCATGCTGGTCGATCACGGAAAGATGAAGACGCGGAGTTTACGCTGCTTGTCAGAAAATAAACAGGCAGCGAAATCAAAAGCGCCACGAATAATCAAAATGCCATTTCACTCTTGCTGAGCGTCTGCTGACGCGGCTGAAATGAATTTGCTGATAACGGATTTTTCCATCAGCAATTAGGATAATTGGCAAAATTTTGTGCAGCACATCAAACTTTTGTACATAACTTTTCGGCTTTCCTTGCGTGCTGAAGCAGAAGTATTATGCTTTCTTGAAACGTTTCAGCGCAATCTTGTGTTTAATCCAAATTCAGGTTGGCGCTTTTTTTCTCATAGAAGCTGAATCGTTTCAATTCAGCAAGAGAGGAGAACTATGTTCCAGTTATCCGTACAGGACATCCATCCGGGCGAAAAGGCCGGAAACAAAGAAGAGGCGATTCGCCAGGTCGCTGCGGCGCTGGTGCAGGCCGGTAATGTAGCTGACGGCTACGTCAACGGCATGCTGGCGCGTGAACAGCAAACCTCAACGTTTCTCGGCAATGGGATTGCAATTCCTCACGGCACTACCGACACCCGCGATCAGGTACTGAAAACGGGTGTTCAGGTATTCCAGTTCCCGGAAGGCGTGACCTGGGGGGAAGGGCAGGTGGCGTATGTCGCCATTGGTATTGCCGCCAGCTCGGATGAACATCTTGGATTGTTGCGTCAGCTAACGCATGCCCTGAGCGATGATTCCGTTGCTGAACAACTGAAATCAGCGACGACCGCAGAAGAATTGCGTGCGTTGCTGATGGGCGAAAAACAGAGTGAACAGCTTAAGTTTGACAACGAAATGTTGACGCTGGATATCGTCGCCAGCGATCTGCTGACGCTGCAAGCGCTGAATGCCGCGCGTCTGAAAGAAGCGGGCGCGGTTGACGCTACTTTTGTTACCAAAGCCATCAACGAACAACCGCTGAACCTCGGACAGGGGATCTGGCTAAATGATAGCGCGGAAGGCAACCTGCGTAGCGCCATTGCAGTAAGCCGTGCAGCGAATGCCTTCGATGTCGAAGGCGGAACCGCAGCAATGTTAGTTAGTGTAGCAATGAATGACGATCAGCCTGTCGCGGTACTTAAGCGTCTGAGCGACCTGTTGATCGACAATAAGGCTGAACGTCTGCTGAAAGCAGATGCGGCAACGCTGCTGGCGCTACTGACCAGCGATGATGCACTGACCGATGATGTGTTAAGCGCGGAATTCGTCGTGCGCAATGAACATGGCCTGCATGCTCGTCCTGGCACCATGCTGGTCAATACCATTAAACAGTTTAACAGTGATATTACCGTGACAAACCTCGATGGCACCGGCAAACCGGCAAATGGACGTAGTCTGATGAAAGTTGTAGCACTTGGCGTTAAGAAAGGTCATCGCCTGCGCTTTACTGCTCAGGGAGCAGATGCTGAACAGGCGCTGAAAGCTATTGGCGACGCTATCGCCGCCGGCCTTGGGGAGGGCGCGTGATGAGCAGACGTGTTGCTACGATCACCCTCAATCCGGCTTATGATCTTGTTGGTTTTTGCCCGGAAATTGAACGCGGCGAAGTGAATCTGGTGAAAACTACGGGTCTGCATGCGGCGGGTAAAGGTATCAACGTAGCTAAGGTATTAAAAGATCTCGGCATTGATGTCACCGTTGGCGGTTTCCTCGGCAAAGACAATCAGGACGGATTTCAGCAACTGTTCAGTGAACTGGGCATTGCCAACCGCTTCCAGGTTGTACAGGGGCGCACCCGTATTAACGTTAAGCTGACAGAAAAAGATGGCGAAGTGACTGACTTCAACTTCTCTGGTTTTGAAGTGACTCCTGCTGACTGGGAACGCTTTGTTAATGATTCATTAAGCTGGCTGGGACAGTTCGATATGGTCTGTGTCAGCGGAAGTTTACCGTCCGGCGTCAGCCCGGAAGCGTTTACCGACTGGATGACTCGCCTGCGTAGTCAGTGTCCTTGCATTATCTTTGATAGTAGCCGTGAAGCGTTAGTGGCAGGTTTGAAAGCAGCGCCGTGGCTGGTGAAACCTAACCGTCGCGAGCTGGAAATCTGGGCGGATCGTAAACTGCCTGAAATGAAAGATGTGATTGAAGCTGCGCATGCGCTGCGTGAACAAGGCATTGCGCATGTCGTGATTTCACTGGGTGCCGAAGGCGCGCTTTGGGTTAATGCCTCCGGCGAATGGATCGCCAAACCACCATCAGTCGATGTCGTAAGTACCGTTGGCGCAGGGGATTCTATGGTCGGCGGCCTGATTTATGGCTTGCTGATGCGTGAATCCAGTGAGCACACACTGCGTCTGGCGACTGCTGTTGCAGCCCTGGCGGTAAGTCAAAGCAATGTGGGTATTACCGATCGTCCGCAGTTGGCCGCAATGATGGCGCGCGTCGACTTAAAACCCTTTAACTGACAGCAGGAGAGGCATAATGAAAACGCTGCTGATTATTGACGCTAATCTCGGTCAGGCACGCGCCTATATGGCGAAGACCCTGCTGGGCGCGGCGGCGCGAAAAGCAAAACTGGAAATCATTGATAACCCTAACGATGCTGAAATGGCGATTGTTCTCGGTGATTCCATCCCTAACGACAGCGCGCTGAACGGTAAAAATGTCTGGCTGGGCGATATTTCCTGGGCAGTTGCGCACCCTGAGCTGTTTTTGAGCGAAGCCAAAGGCCATGCAAAACCTTACACTGCGCCGGTGAGTGTGACAGCACCGGTTGCAGCCAGCGGCCCGAAACGCGTAGTTGCGGTGACTGCCTGCCCAACTGGCGTAGCGCACACCTTTATGGCGGCTGAAGCCATTGAAACCGAAGCGAAAAAACGCGGCTGGTGGGTGAAAGTTGAAACTCGTGGCTCTGTTGGTGCGGGTAATGCGATCACGCCTGAAGAAGTGGCGGCGGCAGATCTGGTGATTGTGGCAGCCGATATCGAAGTGGATCTGGCGAAATTTGCCGGTAAACCGATGTATCGCACCTCTACCGGTCTGGCGCTGAAGAAAACCGCGCAGGAACTGGATAAAGCCGTCGCTGAAGCAACGCCGTACGAACCGGCAGGCAAAGCTCAAACGGCGACGACTGAAGGTAAGAAAGAGAGTGCTGGTGCATACCGTCACCTGCTGACGGGCGTTTCCTATATGCTACCGATGGTAGTTGCCGGTGGTCTGTGTATCGCACTTTCTTTTGCTTTTGGTATCGAAGCGTTTAAAGAGCCGGGTACGCTTGCTGCTGCACTGATGCAGATTGGCGGCGGTTCAGCCTTTGCGCTGATGGTGCCGGTACTGGCAGGTTATATCGCCTTCTCGATTGCCGATCGTCCTGGCCTCACGCCGGGTCTGATTGGCGGTATGCTGGCGGTCAGCACAGGTTCTGGCTTTATTGGCGGTATTATTGCGGGCTTCCTGGCGGGTTACATTGCGAAATTGATCAGCACGCAACTGAAATTGCCACAGAGTATGGAGGCGTTGAAACCGATCCTGATCATTCCGCTGATTTCCAGTCTGGTGGTCGGTCTGGCGATGATCTACCTGATTGGTAAACCGGTTGCTGGCATCCTCGAAGGTCTGACCCACTGGCTGCAAACTATGGGTACTGCGAATGCGGTGCTGTTGGGCGCGATCCTTGGCGGCATGATGTGCACTGACATGGGCGGCCCGGTTAACAAAGCGGCGTACGCGTTCGGTGTGGGTCTGTTGAGTACCCAAACCTATGGCCCAATGGCAGCGATTATGGCAGCAGGTATGGTGCCACCGCTGGCAATGGGTCTGGCAACAATGGTGGCGCGTCGCAAATTCGACAAAGCGCAGCAGGAAGGTGGCAAAGCTGCTCTGGTTCTGGGACTGTGCTTTATTTCGGAAGGTGCAATTCCGTTTGCTGCTCGTGATCCGATGCGTGTTCTGCCGTGCTGTATCGTTGGAGGGGCGCTGACTGGTGCAATCTCAATGGCGATTGGCGCGAAACTGATGGCGCCGCACGGTGGCCTGTTTGTGCTGCTGATCCCGGGCGCAATTACACCCGTGCTGGGTTATCTGGTGGCGATTATTGCAGGTACGCTGGTCGCTGGTCTGGCCTATGCATTCCTCAAACGCCCCGAAACACAAGTAGTAGCAAAAAACGCATAATTCCTTTTCATCATCGGGGCAGAGATATCTCTTCCCCGATGATGACAAACGCAAATTTGTCTGATGCGCTATGCTTATCAGGCCTACCTGAATCCTGCAATATATTGAATCTTTTGCGCTTTTGTAGGTTGGATAAGGCGTTTACGCCGCATCCGGCATGAACAAAGCGCGCGTTGTCAACAATCTGAGGGCAGAGACATCTCTGCCCTTTTTCTTGT
>NZ_BBMY01000016.1 GCF_000759775.1 Escherichia albertii NBRC 107761 = DSM 17582 | reverse complement strand
AGTCTTAACCGGGAATGGCAGGTGGTGACGAGCGAACTGCACGGCGAACAGCCGCAGGCGATACCGGGACGTGGGGGTTCCGGCACCACGCTGAATAACCATTTTGCGGTGATACCGGCAGACCGGACATGGCGACCGCAGCCACAGCCGAAACCGCTGGTGGACGGCCCGCAGAGCGCGGTGGTGACCGGGCCGGCGGGGGAAGAAATCTTCTGTGATGAACATGGCCGCGTGCGGGTGAAATTTAACTGGGACCGTTATAACCCGTCAGACCAGGACAGTTCCTGCTGGATACGGGTGGCGCAGGCGTGGGCTGGCACCGGGTTCGGCAACCTGGCGATACCGCGTGTGGGGTAGGAGGTGATTGTGGACTTCCTCAACGGCGACCCGGACCAGCCGATCATTATGGGGCGCACCTACCATGAAGATAACCGCACTCCCGGTAGCCTGCCGGGCACCAAAACGCAGATGACCATTCGCTAAAAGACCTATATGGGCAGCGGGTTCAACGAACTGAAGTTTGACGATGCGACAGGGAAAGAACAGGTCTACATCCACGCGCAGAAGAACATGGATACCGAGGTGCTCAATGACCAGACCGTCACGGTACGGCGTGACCGGACAAAAAGTATCACGCGCAATGAAACCAATATGATCGACGGTTATGAACTTACGCGCATAAAAATCAGACAGGACGTGGCGGTCAAAGGCCCGGTCACATTCATCTCCGGGGATAACCGGACAGAGCAGGCAACGGGTATCTATCTTATTGGCGCCGGAGACTGCATTCGCCTGGAATGCGGACTGAGCGCCCTGGAACTGTTTGCCAGCGGGGCGATTCGTCTTGCCGGAGAGACATTCAATATTGCGGCCAGAGGCGATAGCGTGATCACAACTCAGGGAAAACTGGGCCTGAATCCTTCTTCACCGGGCGAACCGGCCACTCCGCCGGGCAAGGATTACAAAAAGGAACTCACCACGCTGGTGAGTCAACTGTTTCCCGAAAAGGATAAATCATCATGAAAACCTACCCTTTGCCCGAAGCCTCCCTGCCGTTTCCCGGAGAGGGCTGGCTGGATAACAGCATGAATGTTTTCCGCCACTCCGTCACGCAGGCTTCCGTTATTGTGACCCGTGGAAAATGCGCGCAGAACCGGAGCCTGGATGACGAGCTGGATGCGCAGTGGCAGCAGCTACTGTCCATGACAGAGCAGTTTGATATGGGGCCACGTAAACCTGTTTCGCTACCAGGATGCCCGGACGTTGCGGCGCGTGAAACCTGCTGCTCTTTTACCCGAGCCGGAGTGACATATCACCAGTGGCAACTGGCGCTGTTGTTACCGGACAGCCAGTCACTGCTGGTCGCGACGCAGACCACGCTGAATGAGCCGCAGGAGGAGGATTTACGCTACCGCGAAACCCTGAAACAGGGCATCAGATTATCACGCTGATAACAGAGATAACGGAATATGGGCGATAACTTTGCGGCCCGGCAGGGCGATGACATTATCCATACCAGTGTACTGGGGGATGTGGCCACTCTTGTTTTTGAGGGAGTGTTTTTTGCTGCGACAGGCGCGATTGTGGCGGGAACGGCGATAATGGCTGCCCCACTACTGACCGCCGCAGGGGCAACAGGCGCTGCGGCTGCTGCGGTCGCCGTGGGAGAAAGTTGTTTTTTTAGCGGCATGATAGCCGGTTTTATGACCGGTGCACTGGGGCTGGCGGATGATATCAGTAAGGGGTGCAGCGAGCTGGCGAATGCGCTGTTTCCCCCGTCTCCGGCAGGCACTATCAGTACCGGCTCAACGAACGTCCTGACCAATGACATTCCGGCTGCTCGGGCAGCCGGTCAGTTAGTGGCCGATACCGGAAAGGCTGGCCTGACGGAGAAGCCAGAGGAGGAAGAACACTCTTTTCGTGATTATGCGTCCATGCTGCTGAACAGCGGTACGACCTTTTTTTCCCAGCTATGGGATCCCACCGTGGACGGGCCTTCCGGGCAGGTAAAACCTTCCGGGGTGGATAAAGTTGACTGTAAAAAACATGATCCAGTGCAGTACCTGGCGGAAGGTTCTTCCAGCGTGTCGGTCAATGACTTACCGGCAGTCAGGGCGCAGGATCGTACCACCTGCGGAGCCACGGTCAGTACAGACGTTTCCCCCAATGTGGTGATTGGCGGTGAGTCAGTTGTGGTGCGTCCGATAAAAAGCGGCAAACTCCCCGGACTGGAAATCATGTATATGGCCGCTTCCCTGTTAATGGGGAAATCGCAAAAAATGCTGAAAGCCCTGCCCTGTATGCTGGCGATGGCTGGGGGAGGGATGATAGCCAGCCGCATGGGCGAAGCATCCAGGGCGACGTTTTTTCCGGTTCATGCCGCCACAGGCGCGAAGGTGCTTTCCGGCGAAGAGGACATAGATTTTACCCTTCCAGCCCGTTTTCCACTGGTCTGGCAGCGGATCTACAACAGCCGTAACCCGCATGAAGGCATGTTTGGTCATGGCTGGCGCACGGAGTTTGAAACCTTTGTCACCACTGAAAATGAGCTCTGTTGTTTTCATGACGTGGGGGGACGGGAACTGCGTTTCGATACGCCTGTGCCGGGTATACAGCAATATTATGCCGATGAGGGGCTGATTATTGCCCGTGGCGACCATTGTGTGGCTGCAGTGGCCTCTTTGGGAAACTCCGCTGCAATGAGAGGCAAAGAACTGGCAGTAAATAATCCCGTGACTAGCAGACTTTTAACGATATGATTAAGCTGCATCTTAAGCGTCTCCAGAATGGATTTTATCAGGTAGATTATGACGAGTGAGAAATATTAGTGAGGGCAAGAATAACTATAACGGGCGTTAACAAATCAGCAAGCGAGTTACTGGAGATTTTTCTTAAGGATACTTTGCGAACAAAACATATTCTGTCAGCTAAAAGTATAATTGAATCTCTATTTTCAACCCGTAGTACAAAAAAGCAAAAAAACAAGTTATACACTATTATTGAAAAAAATCGCATTAGCTGACGCATGATGTCTGTAATGTGTGTTAATTTTTCTGATATCTTTCAAAAGGAGCACAACCATGCCGCATATTGATATCAAATGTTTCCCGCGTGAACTGAATGATCAACAAAAAGCCGAATTAGCAGCAGAAATCACTGACGTCATTATTCGTCATCTGAACAGTAAAGAGAGTTCCATCAGCATTGCACTACAGCAAATCCCCCCCGGAATTGTGGAAGTCTGTCTGGGATGCAGAAATTGTTCCCAGAATGGAAACATTAATTAAGAAACCTGGCTACAGCATGTAACGCGTTAACCCGCCGTGACGCGTTTGCCGCTGGTGGCAAACGTGCCTGCGCCTAAATGGTGCAGGGTATTACATTTATCGTCATCAAACTGCCAGCGGCCTTCGACAAATACTCTTGCATCTGCGGCCGCAGACACTACTTCACCAAATAACGTGTCGTACCGCTCTGCTGCGGAAGTCGCAGGAAGCAGACGACACTCCATCCACGCCAGACATTTCTCTTCAACCAGCGGCAAACTTAGTACCGGACCTTTCACCACTGGAATGCCGTAGCAGTTGAATTTATCTTCCTCACGCCCTGAAATGCTGCCCACCGCCCACGTCCAGTTAGTTGCCGCAACGCCAGGGATCACGATGCCAAACTTACCGCTGTGCTCAATCAACTCTCTGGTCCAGGTCGATTTATCTACCACGATCGCCACGCGTGGTGGTTCGAATTCCACAGGCATCGACCAGGCTGCTGCCATAATGTTGCGTCGTTGGGATTGATCATCAAAACTAGTGATCAAAACAGTAGGGCCGTGGTTTAACAGACGACTGGCATGATGCAACTCAACGGGGATAAATCGGTTCACGGTATGACCTCACGATGAAGGGGAGTTTTAAAAGCGTAGCTCGTAACGCAATAAGCGACGAAATTAACGGGACTGGCGATTTGTGAATGTGATGGATGTCCGCGAACGCACAAAATGGCCAGTGCCGGAATTAATCCAGGTTATAAGTTGAGAACACAACTGACAGGAACGCCTTATGACGTCTATTCTGAATCACTATTTTGCCCGCATAAACTGGTCGGGAGCAGCAGCGGCCAATATCGACACGCTGCGTGCATTACACCTTAAACATAATTGCGCCATTCCATTTGAAAACCTCGACGTTTTGCTGCCAAGAGAAATGCATCTTGATGATCAATCACTGGAAGAGAAACTGGTGACTGCCCGGCGCGGCGGTTACTGTTTTGAGCAGAATGGCGTTTTTGAACGTGTTTTGCGCGAGTTGGGATTCAATGTTCGCAGTCTTTTAGGTCGTGTAGTGTTATCGAACCCCGCAACGCTCCCTCCGCGTACGCATCGCTTGCTGTTGGTGGAACTGGAAGGTGAACACTGGATTGCTGATGTGGGGTTTGGTGGTCAGACGCTGACTGCGCCGATCCGTTTAGTGCCGGATATCGCGCAAACTACACCGCACGGAGAATACCGTCTGTTGCAAGAGGGCAGCGACTGGGTTTTGCAGTTTAATCATCATCAGCACTGGCAGTCGATGTATCGTTTTGACCTCTGCGTACAGCAGCAGAGTGATTATGTGATGAGTAATTTCTGGTCGGCGCACTGGCCGCAATCGCATTTTCGCCATCATCTGCTGATGTGCCGTCATTTACCGGAGGGGGGAAAACTGACTTTGACCAATTTCCATTTTACCCATTATGAAAATGGATACGCGATAGAGCAACGGAACCTGCCGGATGTGGCGTCGTTATATACCGTTATGCAGGAGGAGTTTGGCCTGGGCGTGGATGATGCAAAGCATGGATTTACCGAAGATGAACTGGCGCGGGTGATGGCAGCGTTTGATACACATCCTGAAGCGGGGAAATAGTTTTTGCCAGAGTGCCGGATGCGGCGTAAACGCCTTATCCGGCCTACAGTAGCCCGGTTGTAGGCCTGATAAGCGAAACGCATCAGGCAACAGTATCAAAAATCAATGGCCCATTCGGCATGAAATAAAATCACCGCTGTGCCGGAAATGGTTACTTTCTCCGGCTGGTTATCCCGAATCGTCACCGTCACATCAATCACGCCATCACGTCCCAATGCGCGCCCCTGATGCCCCTTAACGCGTAATACGTTTCCATCGTGGGGCAATACGTTGTGATGTACCAGCCAGGCGCCCATTGGGCCATTAGCATTACCTGTCACCGGATCTTCCACTATGCCAATGGCAGGCGAGAACATACGACCATCGGTTTCATTTTTACCCGGGCGGAGCTGGAAGGGGAAGAAGCCATTGCAGCCAATCTGTTTGCTGATGGCGGTCAGCGCAGCAAGGTCAGGCGACAGGGCATCGATATCCACTTTCGATTTCAGCGGGATCAACACTTTTGAATGCCCGGTCGTGGCTACCTGGATCGGCAAACCGGGCAAAATATCGTCTTCGGTAAGATGCAACGCGTTAATAATCGCTGCGCGTGTTTCACCTTCCAGCGGCGGTTCAAAACCCGGCGTGCCTTGCTCCAGTGAAATGCGATAATCATCGTTTTGCTTTTCGACAATCACACGGTGTTTTCCTGCCAGCGACGTTTGCCAGACCGTACAATTTCCCAAACCTAATACTTGTGAACGTACATAGTGCGCTGCCACCGTCGCGTGACCGCAAATCGGTACTTCGACGGTTGGCGTAAAGTAGCGAATGCGAACATCACTGTCGTCGCTGTGTAGCAGAAAAGCCGTTTCGGAATGGCCTAACTCGCGAGCGATAAGCTGCATTTGCGCTTCGCTAAGATTATCGGCGGGGAAAACAACACCGGCAGAATTGCCGCGAAACGGTTGGGAGGTGAAAGCATCGACGTGGTAAACCTGTGGTTTCATTAACGTTCTCCTGTGGCTGGAGAACCATCATAGCTTGCAAGTGGCCGGAGAGCGAAGGGCAATCCGGCCAGGGGAGGAATTACCGCCGTGAGCGCACAATCTGATACCTGCGGGTGAAATATTCAAACGGCGCACTCCACACATGCACCAGGCGGGTGAACGGGAAGAGCAAGAAAATAGTCATCCCCAGCACCAGATGAACACGGAAGATAAAGGCGACACCATCAAGATGCGTGGATGCGCCGCCCTGGAACGTGACGACGCTTTGCGCCCAGCCCACCAGCTTCATCATTTCACTGCCGTCAGGATGCTGTGCTGAAAAGGGAATAGTGGTTAACCCCAGAATGCACTGAATTAACAAGATGATGAGGATTAAAATATCGGCACTGGAAGAGGTGGCTCTGATACGCGGATTCGTTAAACGGCGCACCAGCAACCCCGCGCCTCCAGCCAGCGTTAATACACCGCAAATTCCGCCGAGGATCATCGCCATCTGCTGTTTTACAGCCACGGGCAGAAACCACGCGTACATCCAGTGCGGAGTTAACATACCGAACAGATGACCAAAGAAGATCCCCAGAATACCGATATGAAACAGATTCGACCACAGTACCATCCCGCGTTTATCCAGCATCTGGCTGGAGGCGGCGCGCCAGGTGTACTGCCCGTAGTCGTAGCGCAGCCAGCTACCGAGGATAAAAACCGTGCCACACAGGTACGGGTAGATATTGTAAAAAAAGACGTTCAGATACTGAATCATTTCCCACCTCCCGCACTGATGTCGACGTACTGCGGCGCGACATCCTGGCTAAAACGTCGCTGATATTGATTAAGCGGCGAGCTGTCACACGCCGTGGCATTATCTTCAATGAACTTCACCTGTTCTTCTTCCCACACCGCATCCAGCGCCTGTCGGGTGTCGTCGCGCTCTTCACTGCGAATCTGTTTTGTGACACTGTCACTTGAAAGGGGGCTTCCTGCCAGTTGCAACAGGGCGTCAAATAACGCGTACCACGCAGCACCTCGCTGTTTTAAGCGTCCGCCGAGCAGGGCGAGGATCGGCGCAACGTTGAGTAATCCGTCTTTCGCCTGATCGTCCGGCAGTACGCTTAAATACTCCAGATACAGCGGCAGATAATCAGGTAGCTCCCGACAATCCAGTTGCAGACCGACTTTTTCATACTCTGCCAGCAGATCCACCATCGCCTGACCGCGATCGCGGGACTCGGCGTGAACGTGTTCGAACAGGAGCAGTGACGTGGTGCGCCCACGGTCGAATACTTCACACCATTCGGCCTGTTTATCCAGCAGCGGCGCATTAAGCAGGTCGCAGGTGAAATCGGTGAGCATTGGCGCATCCCGGCGAATCAACGCCAGCGCGTCGTCCTTGCACTCCCACAACAGCTCGTCCGGGTATTCCATCAACAGGCCGATCACTTTGAGGATCTGCATTATTCGCCCTCCGCTTTATTGCGTACTTCGGTGATGTCGATGGCATCAATGCGGCTACTATTGAACAGGTTGAATTTGGTATCGGAGCCGTGACAACCATCGCCAAAGGTAAAGCCGCAGCCGTTGCGTTCTGCAAACGCATCGCCTGCCATTTCACGATGACTGGTTGGAATAACGAAACGGTCTTCGTAGTTGGCGATAGCGAGATAGCGATACATCTCTTCGACCTGGGCGACGCTCAGGCCCACTTCGTCGATGGCGCGGGTATCTGTGACACCTTCCACAGTTTGTGAACGCATGTAGTGGCGCATCGCCATCATTCGCTTCAGCGCCCGCAGTACCGGACCGGTATCACCTGCACTCAACATATTGGCGAGATATTGCACCGGAATACGCAGGCTTTCGATGGCAGGTAACACGCCTTCGCTTTTCGGCAAACCGCCCGCATCGGCGTAAGACTGAATCGGCGACAGCGGCGGTACGTACCAGACCATCGGCAGAGTGCGATATTCAGGGTGCAACGGCAGCGCCAGTTTCCAGTCCATCGCCATTTTGTAGACTGGCGAACGCTGGGCCGCTTCTATCACGTTTTGCGGGATACCTTGTTTCAGGGCCTCTTCGATCACCGAGGGATCGTGCGGATCGAGAAACACGTCGCACTGGCGCTCATAGAGATCAACTTCGTGCTCGGTACTTGCCGCTTCTTCAATGCGGTCGGCGTCGTAGAGCAGCACGCCAAGATAGCGGATGCGACCGACGCAGGTTTCCGAACAAACAGTCGGCTGACCCGACTCAATGCGCGGGTAACAGAAGATACATTTCTCTGACTTACCACTTTTCCAGTTGAAGTAGATTTTTTTGTATGGGCAACCGCTAATGCACAAACGCCAGCCTCGGCATTTGTCCTGGTCGATCAGCACAATGCCATCTTCTTCACGTTTATAGATAGCGCCGCTGGGGCAGGTTGCCACACAGCTTGGGTTGAGACAGTGTTCGCACAGGCGTGGCAGGTACATCATGAAGGTGTTTTCAAATTGACCGTACATCTCCTTTTGCATGGCGTCAAAGTTACGGTCGCGAGCGCGTTTTTCGAACTCGCCGCCCAGCAGTTCTTCCCAGTTTGGCCCCCAGATCACTTTGTCCATCCGTTTGCCGTCAATCAGTGAACGTGGGCGGGCGGTAGGAATATGTTTTCCTTCTGGCGCACTATGCAAATGTTCGTAGTCAAAGGTGAAAGGTTCGTAGTAATCGTCAATCTGCGGCACTACCGGGTTGGCGAAAATTTTGGTTATGACCCCCATTTTGCTGCCCAGACGCGGACGGATCTTGCCGTTGACATCGCGGACCCAGCCGCCTTGCCACTCTTCCTGATCTTCCCAGTTTTTCGGATAACCAATGCCTGGTTTGGTTTCAACGTTGTTAAACCACGCATACTCCATACCTTCACGCCCGGTCCAGACGTTTTTACAGGTCACCGAACAGGTATGACAGCCGATACATTTATCGAGGTTAAGCACCATGCCGACTTGCGAACGTATTTTCATTTTTTCGCCTCCTGTACCTGATCGCGACCTTCATCATCCAGCCAGTTAATATTCTTCATCTTGCGGATCATAATGAATTCGTCGCGGTTCGAGCCGACGGTGCCGTAGTAGTTAAAGCCCCAGGCCAGTTGCGCATAACCACCGATCATATGCGTCGGTTTCGGGCAAACGCGGGTGACGGAGTTATGAATGCCGCCGCGCATTCCGGTCACTTCGGAACCGGGGATATTCATAATGCGTTCCTGGGCGTGATACATCATGGTCATGCCTGGCGGTACACGTTGGCTGACCACCGCACGGGCCGTCAGTGCGCCATTAGCGTTAAACACTTCCACCCAGTCGTTATCAACAATGGACAGTTCACGGGCGTCAGTTTCGCTGATCCAGACAATCGGCCCACCGCGTGACAGCGTCAGCATTAACTGGTTTTCGCTGTAGGTGGAGTGAATACCCCATTTCTGGTGTGGCGTCAGGAAGTTAAGCGCTTTTTCCGGGAAGCCGTTTGGCGGGATTTGACGCATTTCGCTGACGCTGCGAGTGTCGATAGGTGGGCGATAAGCCACCAGGCTTTCACCAAAAGCACGCATCCACGGATGATCCTGATAGAGCTGCTGACGCCCGGACAGTGTGCGCCACGGAATTAACTCGTGAACGTTGGTGTATCCGGCATTGTAGGAGACGTTATCGCTTTCCAGACCGGACCAGGTCGGGCTGGAGATAATTTTACGCGGCTGCGCCTGAATATCGCGAAAACGAATCTTCTCGTCCTCTTTGTGCTGTGCCAGATGGGTATGTTCGCGCCCGGTGATCTCGCCCAGCGCCTGCCACGCTTTTACTGCAACATGACCGTTAGTTTCCGGCGCCAGCTCCAGGATGACTTCTGATGCATCAATGGCGGTGTCAATTAGCGGACGCCCCTGCGCCGGGCCATCACGCTTGGTGTAATTGAGTTTGCCGAGGAAATCGATTTCATCCTGGGTATTCCACGAAATTCCTTTACCGCCGTTGCCGAGTTTGTCCAGCAGCGGCCCCAGAGAGGTGAAGCGTTCATAGGTAGCTGGGTAGTCGCGCTCCACCGTCACAATATTTGGCGCGGTTTTGCCGGGGATGAGTTCGCATTCGCCTTTGCGCCAGTCAAGCACTTCGCACGGCTGAGAAAGTTCCGCCGGAGAGTCATGTAACAATGGCTGCAATACCACGTCAGTTTCTTTACCGAGATGCCCCACGCACACTTGCGAGAAGGCTTTGGCAATGCCTTTATAGATTTCCCAGTCACTGCGTGATTCCCACGCCGGATCGACCGCTGCCGATAACGGATGAATAAACGGATGCATATCCGAAGTATTCATATCGTCCTTTTCGTACCAGGTGGCGGTGGGCAGGACGATATCGGAAAACAGGCAGGTGCTGGACATGCGGAAATCGAGCGTCACCAGCAGATCGAGTTTGCCTTCAATCGCTGCGGTTTGCCATTCCACCTCTTCCGGTTTGATCTCGTCGCTGGCGCCGAGTTCTTTACCCTGAATACCGCTTTCGGTACCCAGCAGATATTTCTGCATATACTCGTGCCCCTTGCCGGAGGATCCAAGCAGGTTTGAGCGCCAGACAAACAGATTGCGCGGATGGTTACTGCCGCTATCCGGTTGTTCGCAGGCCATGCGTAGCTCACCTGATTTCAGCGCCTGAGCGGTAAATTCGGTGGGTGATAATCCGGCCTTGTCGGCTTCGGCTTTCAGGGTAAGCGGGTTACGTCCCAACTGCGGCGAGGAGGGGAGCCAGCCCATGCGTTCAGCACGGACGTTGAAATCAATCAGATGACCGCTATATTGACTGGCATCTGCCAGCGGTGAGAGCAGTTCTCTCGCGGTGACTTTTTCATAACGCCACTGGCTGGAATGATTGTAGAAAAACGAGGTGCTGTTCATCTGGCGTGGCGGACGGTTCCAGTCCAGCGCAAAGGCCAACGGCAGCCAGCCGGTTTGCGGGCGCAGTTTTTCCTGACCGACATAGTGCGCCCAGCCGCCGCCGCTTTGCCCGACACAACCACAGAAGATCAGCATATTGATCATCCCGCGGTAGTTCATATCCATGTGATACCAGTGGTTGACGCCAGCACCGAGGATAATCATCGAGCGCCCATGTGTTTTATGGGCGGTATCGGCAAATTCACGGGCGATAGTTTCAATATACTGCCGCGGCACGCCGGTAATTTGCTCGCCCCAGGCGGGGGTGTAGGCTTTGATTTCAGCGTAATCTTTCGCGCTGTTTTCATCTTCCAGCCCGCGATCGAGGCCATAATTCGCCAGTACCAAATCGTAAACGCTGACCACCGGACAGATGCGTCCATCCGCTAACGTCAGGTTTTTCACCGGAAGCTGGCGCACCAGTATCGGATTGTGTTTTACGCTGCGAAAGTGTGGATTTTCAATGCCGCCAAAATAGGGAAAAGCCACGCCAACAACAGTATCGTGTTGATTCAGGAGGGTTAAAGACAATTCGGTTTCTGCTCCAGCAGCGACAGATTCCAGATTCCATTTGCCTTTTTCGCCCCAGCGGAAACCAATCGAACCGTTAGGCGCCACCAGTTCACCTGCGGTATTAACTGCCACGGTTTTCCACTGCGGATTGTTGCTTTCGCCCAGACTATCAATCAGGTCGGAGGCACGCATCATCCGTCCCGGAACATAGCTGCCATCTTCACGCGCCTCCAGCATTACCAGCATCGGCATATCACTGTAGCGGCGGCAGTAGTTGAGGAAGTAATCACAGGGATTATCGAGATGAAACTCTTTTAAGATTACATGCCCCATTGCCATCGCCAGCGCGCTATCGGTGCCTTGTTTCAGCGCCAGCCACTGATCACACAGTTTCGCCACTTCGGAGTAGTCAGGGGTAATAGCGATAGTTTTGGTGCCTTTGTAGCGCACTTCAGTGAAGAAGTGGGCGTCCGGCGTGCGCGTTTGCGGTACGTTAGAACCCCAGGCAATGATGTAGCTGGAGTTATACCAGTCGGCGGATTCCGGGACGTCGGTTTGCTCGCCCCAGGTCATCGGTGAGGCGGGCGGCAGGTCACAATACCAGTCGTAGAAACTTAAACAGGTGCCGCCAAGCAGTGACAAATAACGAGTTCCGGCGGCGTAAGAAACCATCGACATTGCCGGAATTGGCGAGAATCCGGCAACGCGATCCGGGCCATAGGTTTTTATGGTCCAGACGTTGGCGGCGGCAATCAGTTGATTCAGTTCCTGCCAGTTGGAGCGGATAAACCCACCGCGCCCTCGTACCTGCTTATAGCTTAAACACTTTTGCGGGTCATTCATGATCGATTCCCACGCCAGCACCGGATCGCTGTGCTGTTTGAGCGCTTCACGCCATAGTTCGATTAGACGCTTACGAATTAGTGGGTATTTCAGGCGGTTGGCGCTGTAGAGATACCAGGAGTAACTTGCGCCGCGAGGGCAGCCGCGAGGTTCATGGTTGGGCAGGTCAGGACGGGTACGCGGATAATCAGTTTGTTGAATTTCCCAGGTCACCAGGCCGTTTTTGACGTAGATCTTCCAGCTACAGGAGCCTGTACAGTTAACGCCGTGGGTGGAACGCACAATTTTGTCGAACTGCCAGCGCTGGCGATAGCTGTCTTCCCAGTCGCGATTGCTATGCATCACCTGTCCGTGACCATCGGCAAAGGTTTCGCCCTTTTGTTTGAAGTAGCGAAAGCGATCCAAAAGTTTACTCATGACATGACTCCTGCTCCAGGAATGATTTGGGATCTGATGCCTTGTCGGATGCGGCGTTAATGCCTTATCCGACCTACGGAGGCGACACCGTTGTTGGTTTGATAAGTCGCATCAGGCATCGATCTCTTATTTTTGGCTAAACTTCCGCCGACCATAAACCAGCCAGGTCAGCAGCACACAAATGATGTAAAAGATTAAAAATACTTTCATCGCGCCTACCGGCGAGCCGGTCATATTCAGCGACATACCGAATGCCTGTGGAATAAAGAAACCGCCAACCGCGCCAATCGCTGAGATAAACCCCAGTGCAGCCGCCGTTTCAGTGACCGCTTCCCGCTGGGCTTGCTCATCGCTACCGCCTTTCATCTTCACCCGATAGATTGTTATCTGGCGAAAGATGACGGCAATCATCTGGAAGGTGGAGCCACTACCCAGACCCGCCGTCAGGAACAGTCCCATAAACACGGCGTAAAACGCGATGAAATTTCCTGAGCCAGTACCCGGTAGCGTCAGGAACAGCAGGGCGCTGAAAACAGCCATAAAAATAAAGTTGATGAGCGTGACACGAACGCCACCAAACTTATCGGAGATCATTCCGCCGACCGAGCGTGCCAGAGCGCCGAGCAATGGGCCAAAGAACGCCAGTTGCAGAATGTTTACATCTGGAAACTGGGTTTTTGCCAGCATGGCAAACCCGGCAGAAAAACCGATAAATGAACCGAAAGTGGCGAGGTAGAGCAGACTAAGCAACCACAAATGGAGACGCTGTAAAACGGGTAACTGGTCGGTAATTGACGCACGTGAACTGGCGATATCATTCATCCCTAACCAGGCAGCGAATGTGGCAATTGCCAGCAGCGGCACCCAAATCCATGCCGCGTTCGCCAGCGACATTACGGAACCATCGGCCTGCGGTACGCCATTGACGCCAAGAAAAGCAAATACCGGAACAAAAATCACCAGCGGTGCAACCAGTTGCATCACGCTGACGCCTAAATTTCCCAGCCCGCCATTAATCCCTAATGCACTGCCTTGTTTGGCTTTCGGGAAGAAAAAACTGATATTCCCCATGCTTGAAGCAAAGTTCGCTCCGGCAAAACCACACAGTAAGGCAATAACAATAAATACGCCAAAAGGCGTATTGGTATTTTGTACAGCGAAACCCAGCCAGACACAGGGAATAATCAGTATAGCGGTACTGAAAACTGTCCAGCGACGCCCGCCAAATATCGGGACCATAAAAGAGTAGGGAACACGTAATAATGCGCCAGAAACGGAGGGTAATGCCGTTAATAAAAAAAGCTGATCGGTCGTGAAATTAAAACCTATTTTGTTGAGATTAACGGTAACTGCGCTAAATAGCATCCAGACACAGAAGGCAAGAAGTAAGCAACTGACTGATATCCAGAGATTTCTTCGTGCTATGTGCTTTCCTTTATTTTCCCAGAAAGCCGGGGTTTCTGGCTTCCAGTCGCGCAAGAGATAACGATTATTTTTCTCATTTTGCAGTGCCATATTGTTCCTCACATGTACACATTGTTAATGAAAAAAAGACAAAGTAAGACAGGATGTTGGGCACAATGACCCGTTATTAGAATTAAGGATGAATAGAATGAAGTGCTGATTGAAAGAATAGATAAGAAAGCGCAACCGTGCGGCGAGAAAGCGAATTATCTGAATGGAGATGTGTTACCAGATGTAACAAAAAGGACGAATTAAGGGCTATATACTGCGGTTTTGTTATGTCTATTGTAATGAAATGCGTTATTGCGACCTCAACCAATTTTATACAAACTGATTGAGGTCTCCTGATAAAAATCAGAATTGATAAGTAATGCCGGTGGCAACAATATTATCAGTGTGAATATCGACTGCGCGGGTAAAATCGCTTTCATCAATCAGGTTGATTTTGTAATCAACGTAGGTTGACATATTTTTGTTGAAGTAATATGTCGCACCGACATCAATGTACTCAATCAGATCCTGATCGCCGTAATGGCCAAGTTCTTTCCCTTTCGATTTCAGATAAGCGAGGGACGGGCGCAGACCAAAATCGAACTGATATTGAGCCACAATTTCAAAACTTTGCGCTTTATTGGAAATATAGCTATCACCGTAGGTAGTCATATTCAACGTTTCGGCATAGTTGGCTGCTAAATAGAGGTTGTTGGCATCATATTTTAAGCCGGTTGCCCACAATTCAGCATTTTTACCCGAAGCATTGAGCGGGTTGACAGCAGCCCTTTCTTGCGCGTCAGTACGATCGGATTTGGTATAAACAGCCCCAATTCCAAATCCATCATAAACATAGGTTGAGGAAATACCAAAACCGTCGCCGTTGGCTCTGGTGTAGTCCGCACCGTAGAGATGTCCGCCGTCAGTACGCTCATTTTTACCTTGATATTGTGCGGCAAAATTCAGCCCTTCAATCAAGCCAAAGAAGTCGTAGTTGCGATAAGTCGCTACACCAGTCGTGCGGTAGGTCATAAAGGCATCTTTCTGGCTCCATGTGTCGCCGCCGAACTCCGGTAACACATCAGTCCATGCGCCAATGTCGTAGCCCACGCCATAGTTACGGCCATAGTCCAGCGAACCAAACTGTTCAATATTTAAGCCTGCATAGGCCAGGCGCGTTTTATTCCCGCGCGAGCCGTTGGCCTCATCATTGTAACCTTTAAAATCATATTCCCAGTGACCAAAACCGGTCATCTGGTTGTTGATCTGGGTTTCACCTTTAAAGCCGAGGCGGGCATACGTTTTATCACCATCATCACGTTTATCATCAGTAAAATAACGGAGAGCGGTAACTTTTCCATAAAGGTCCAGTTTATTACCATCTTTATTATAAACTTCTGCGGCATGAGCGGTGCTTCCTGCTAACAAACCAGTCACAACCACTGCAACTATATTTATTTTCATTTAATGGAATCCTTTTAATTATCCTTGAACATCGTTTTTAAACGAATGGTAAACAATGCCATTTGCAAATGACATGTCGTTTTAAAATAGAATGGTGATTAAAGACAATCGGAAAAATAGATGAAACAATATTAATTGTTGATATGTGATCGGGGTCGAAAGAGTGTATCAGGTTAAATACTTATATATCGAAATATTATGTCTAAAATAACAGGATAATTGCCGGGCTGTTGTTTAGTCCGGCAATTATTCCTACTTGTGGCGGGTCGCCAGCCAGCAGAGCAGGGAGCCGCCACAGACCATCAGTGCGCCTTGCCAGAATGAAAATGATAGCGGTGCGTTGAGCAGGATGGCGGCAAGCGCTGATGATAATACGGGGGTAAAATATGAACCAACCGCCATTATGGTGACGTTACCATGCAATATACCGATATTCCACGCCGCGTAAGCAAATCCTAAGGTTAATGCCGCAGAGATGAGTTTAATAATGACCAGCGTACTAAATAACATCTCCGGTTGTGGCGTTACAAAATAGTAAATCCACAGACTTATTCCCGTCAGCAGAACAAAAATAGTAATGCCGTTAAATCCGCAGGCATATTTATTCGTTACCGTGCAATAAGCTGCCCAGATAAAGGCGCCAATAAACGCCAGGAAATAACTTAATGGGCTGGTGGTGATATTATTGATGATTTCATCATATTTCAGACCATTTTCACCGCCTAATACCCAACAAACACCTGCAAGGGCCAATAATAATCCTGGAATAATCAACCAGTTCGTTTTCTGGTTATTAAACAAAATGGCGAAAAGTATCGTCAGGCTGGGCCATAAATAGTTCACCATGCCGACTTCAATAGCCTGATGGCGGCTGGCAGCGTACCCCAAAGAAAGCGCGAGGCAGATTTCATAGCTGACAAACAATATGCTGCCAGCAAGTAAATACCCTTTGGGGATCTGCCGGATGCGCGGAAATCCAACGGTGAATATTAATAGTAGCCCGCTTAATGAATAGATCGCCGCCGCACCGCCTACCGGACCGAGCCCTTCACTAACGCCACGGATTAAGCCGACCATCGTGCTCCACAGGACGATCGCAATCAGACCAATGAGCGTTGCTTTTTGTTTTGTCATGCTCGCCGTTTAATCTCTCTTGCCGTTAAAAATTAAGCAGGAATTTATAGCATTTTTTTAACCGGCCTGTCAGGCAGTGGTGCATATTTCTACCGCCATTGAGGTAAGTCAATTTGCAAAGACGAACTATTTTGTGGCAAACAGGCACTCTTTTTGATTTGGCGCAAAAAGATTAGGAATTTTACTGTTAGTTTCCTCGCGCAGTTACACCTGTAAAAAAGAGGAAAGCAATGGACGTCAGTCGCAGACAATTTTTTAAAATCTGCGCGGGCGGTATGGCTGGAACAACAGTTGCAGCATTGGGCTTTGCCCCGAAGCAAGCACTGGCTCAGGCGCGAAACTATAAATTATTACGCGCGAAAGAGATCCGTAACACCTGCACATACTGTTCCGTAGGTTGCGGGCTATTGATGTATAGCCTGGGTGATGGCGCTAAAAACGCCCGAGAAGCGATTTATCACATTGAAGGCGACCCGGATCATCCGGTAAGCCGCGGTGCGCTGTGCCCGAAAGGGGCCGGTTTGCTGGATTACGTCAACAGCGAAAACCGTCTGCGTTACCCGGAGTATCGTGCGCCAGGTTCTGACAAATGGCAGCGCATCAGTTGGGATGAAGCATTTTCCCGTATTGCGAAGCTGATGAAAGCTGACCGCGACGCCAATTTTATAGAGAAGAATGAGCAGGGCGTAACGGTAAACCGTTGGCTTTCTACCGGTATGCTGTGCGCTTCCGGCGCCAGCAACGAAACCGGGATGCTAACCCAAAAATTTGCCCGCTCCCTCGGGATGCTGGCGGTAGACAACCAGGCACGCGTCTGACACGGACCAACGGTAGCAAGTCTTGCTCCAACATTTGGTCGCGGTGCGATGACCAACCACTGGGTGGATATCAAAAACGCTAACGTCGTGATGGTGATGGGCGGTAACGCTGCTGAAGCGCATCCCGTCGGTTTCCGCTGGGCGATGGAAGCAAAAAACAACAACGATGCAACCCTGATCGTTGTCGATCCTCGTTTTACGCGTACTGCTTCTGTAGCGGATATTTACGCACCGATTCGTTCTGGTACGGACATTACGTTCCTTTCCGGCGTTTTGCGCTACCTGATCGAAAACAACAAAATCAACGCCGAATACGTTAAGCATTACACCAACGCCAGTCTGCTGGTGCGTGATGATTATGCTTTCGAAGATGGTTTATTCAGCGGCTATGATGCTGAAAAACGCCAGTACGATAAGTCGTCCTGGAACTATCAATTCGATGAAAACGGCTATGCGAAACGCGATGACACTCTGACTCATCCGCGCTGTGTGTGGAATCTGCTTAAACAGCACGTTTCCCGTTATACGCCGGAGGTTGTGGAAAACATCTGCGGTACGCCGAAAGCTGACTTCCTGAAAGTGTGCGAAGTGCTGGCCTCCACCAGCGTACCCGATCGCACAACGACCTTCCTGTACGCGCTGGGCTGGACACAGCACACTGTAGGTGCGCAGAACATCCGCACGATGGCGATGATCCAGTTGCTGCTCGGCAACATGGGTATGGCCGGCGGCGGCGTGAACGCACTGCGCGGTCACTCCAACATTCAGGGCCTGACCGACTTAGGTTTGCTCTCAACCAGTCTGCCGGGTTATCTGACTTTGCCGTCGGAAAAACAGGTCGATCTGCAATCCTATCTTGCAGCGAATACGCCGAAAGCGACGCTCGCTGAACAGGTGAACTACTGGAGCAATTATCCGAAGTTCTTCGTCAGTCTGATGAAGTCTTTCTATGGTGATGCCGCACAGAAAGAGAACGACTGGGGCTACGACTGGCTGCCGAAGTGGGATCAAGCCTACGACGTCATCAAGTATTTCAACATGATGGATGAAGGCAAAGTCACCGGTTATTTCTGCCAGGGCTTTAACCCGGTTGCGTCCTTCCCGGACAAAAACAAAGTGGTGAGCTGCCTGAGTAAGCTGAAGTACATGGTGGTTATCGATCCGCTGGTGACGGAGACTTCCACCTTCTGGCAGAATCACGGCGAGTCGAATGATGTCGATCCGGCGTCTATCCAGACCGAGGTATTCCGTCTGCCGTCCACCTGCTTTGCCGAAGAAGATGGCTCTATCGCTAACTCCGGTCGTTGGTTGCAGTGGCACTGGAAAGGTCAGAACGCACCGGGCGAAGCACGTAACGACGGCGAAATTCTGGCGGGTATCTACCATCATCTGCGCGAGCTGTACAAAGCCGAGGGTGGTAAAGGCGCAGAACCTCTGCTGAAAATGAGCTGGAACTACAAGCAGCCGCATGAGCCGCAGTCTGACGAAGTGGCAAAAGAGAACAACGGCTATGCGCTGGCCGATCTCTATGACGCTAATGGCGTACTGATCGCGAAGAAAGGTCAGTTGCTGAGCAGCTTCGCACATCTGCGTGATGATGGCACGACAGCGTCTTCTTGCTGGATCTATACCGGTAGCTGGACCGAGCAGGGTAACCAGATGGCCAACCGCGATAACTCCGACCCGTCCGGTCTGGGGAATACGCTGGGATGGGCCTGGGCATGGCCACTGAACCGTCGTGTGCTGTATAACCGTGCTTCAGCGGATATCAACGGCAAACCGTGGGATCCGAAACGGATGCTGATCCAGTGGAACGGCAGCAAGTGGACGGGTAACGATATTCCAGACTTCGGTAATGCCGCGCCGGGTACGCCAACCGGGCCGTTTATCATGCAGCCGGAAGGGATGGGACGCCTGTTTGCCATTAATAAAATGGCGGAAGGTCCGTTCCCGGAACACTACGAGCCGATTGAAACGCCGCTGGGGACTAACCCGCTGCATCCGAACGTGGTTTCTAACCCGGTTGTTCGTCTGTATGAACAAGACGCACTGCGGATGGGTAAAAAAGAGCAGTTCCCGTATGTGGGTACGACCTATCGTCTGACCGAGCACTTCCACACCTGGACCAAGCACGCGTTGCTGAATGCCATTGCTCAGCCGGAACAGTTTGTGGAAATCAGCGAAACACTGGCAGCGGCGAAAGGTATTGCCAATGGCGATCGTGTCACTGTCTCCAGCAAGCGTGGTTTTATCCGCGCGGTGGCAGTCGTTACGCGCCGTCTGAAGCCGCTGAACGTCAACGGCCAGCAGGTGGAAACGGTGGGTATTCCTATCCACTGGGGCTTTGAGGGTGTCGCGCGTAAAGGCTATCTCGCTAACACTCTGACGCCGAATGTCGGTGATGCCAACTCGCAAACGCCGGAATATAAAGCGTTTTTAGTTAACATCGAGAAGGCGTAAGGGGGCGATTACATGGCTATGGAAACGCAGGACATTATCAAAAGGTCCGCAACAAACTCCATCACGCCGCCTTCGCAGGTGCGTGATTACAAAGCAGAAGTCGCGAAACTTATCGACGTTTCCACCTGTATCGGCTGTAAAGCCTGCCAGGTGGCCTGTTCGGAGTGGAACGACATCCGTGACGAAGTAGGGCACTGCGTCGGGGTTTATGATAACCCCGCCGATCTGAGCGCCAAGTCCTGGACGGTGATGCGCTTTAGCGAAACCGAACAGAACGGCAAGCTGGAATGGCTGATCCGTAAAGACGGTTGTATGCACTGTGAAGATCCGGGCTGCCTGAAGGCGTGCCCGTCTGCTGGTGCGATCATTCAGTACGCTAACGGCATTGTCGATTTCCAGTCCGAGAACTGCATTGGTTGTGGTTACTGCATTGCCGGGTGTCCGTTTAATATTCCGCGCCTCAACAAAGAGGACAACCGGGTATATAAATGTACGCTCTGCGTTGATCGCGTCAGCGTCGGTCAGGAACCTGCTTGTGTGAAAACCTGTCCGACCGGAGCTATCCACTTCGGCACCAAGAAAGAGATGCTGGAGCTGGCTGAACAACGCGTGGCGAAACTGAAAGCGCGTGGTTACGAACATGCTGGCGTCTACAACCCGGAAGGGGTCGGTGGTACGCACGTCATGTACGTGCTGCATCACGCCGATCAGCCGGAGCTGTATCACGGTCTGCCGAAAGATCCGAAGATCGATACCTCGGTGAGCTTGTGGAAAGGCGCGTTGAAACCGCTGGCAGCAGCTGGCTTTATTGCCACCTTTGCCGGGTTGATTTTCCACTACATCGGCATTGGCCCGAATAAGGAAGTGGACGATGACGAGGAGGAGCATCATGAGTAAGTCGAAAATGATTGTGCGCACTAAGTTTATTGATCGCGCCTGTCACTGGACCGTGGTGATTTGCTTCTTCCTGGTGGCGCTGTCCGGGATTTCGTTCTTCTTCCCGACGCTGCAATGGCTGACGCAAACCTTCGGTACGCCGCAGATGGGACGCATTCTGCACCCGTTTTTCGGCATTGCGATTTTTGTCGCGCTGATGTTTATGTTCTTCCGTTTTGTGCATCACAACATCCCGGATAAGAAAGATATTCCGTGGCTGTTGAACATTGTCGAAGTATTAAAAGGCAATGAGCACAAAGTGGCGGATGTCGGCAAGTACAATGCCGGGCAGAAGATGATGTTCTGGTCGATCATGAGCATGATTTTCGTGCTGCTGGTGACCGGGGTAATTATCTGGCGTCCGTACTTTGCGCAGTACTTCCCGATTCAGGTGGTTCGCTACAGCCTGCTGATTCATGCAGCAGCGGGTATCATCCTGATCCACGCCATCCTGATCCATATGTATATGGCATTCTGGGTGAAAGGGTCGATTAAAGGGATGATCGAAGGGAAGGTGAGCCGTCGCTGGGCGAAGAAACACCATCCGCGCTGGTATCGTGAAATCGAGAAGGCAGAAGCGAAAAAAGAGAGTGAAGAAGGGATATAATCTCTTTTGAACTTTTAGGCGGAAAATGGCGCTGTAAGAGGCGCCATTTTCAGATTGTAGACATCGTGGGCGGATGCGGCATGAACGCCTTATCTGACCTACAAACCGTTCAAATCTAATAGATTGCAGTAAACGTGTAGGCCTGATAAGCGTCGCGCATCAGGCAATGTTGCGTTTGTCATCAGTTTCAAATGGCGCTTTATAAGGTGCCATTTTTTATTGCGTAACCAGACGGCGCAACCGCGACACATCCACCGTTTTCTCAGCCTCTGCCAGACTCCAGGCATTTTGCAGATTCAGCCACATTTGCGGCGAACTGCCGATCACCACGGAAAGTTTAATCGCCATTTCTGGCGTCAAAGCCGCTTTTCCGGTCAACAGTCGGCTTGCCGTTGAGGGCGCAATTTCCATTGCTCTGGCAAACTCGCGCAGGCTGACGTTCAGTTCGTCCAGTGATTCCTGAATAATGTCCCCCGGGCGGGGATGATTGGCCATTTTCATCAGTGATAGTCCTCGTAATCCAGTATGTATGCATCGCCATTGACGAACTCAAACGTGATTCGCCAGTTGCCTGATACAGATATTGCCCAGATGCCATCGCGATCGCCGCTTAATGGGTGTAGTCGGTAACCGGGCATATCGATATCAGCAAGACAGCTTGCTGCATCAATCACAGCGAGTCGGTGGCGTAATCGTTTGACTTGCGTCGGTATAACGCCGGAGGTTTTGCCGAGAAGAAACAAGTCACGCAATCCCTTGTGTCTGAAATTCATTATCATCTCTTCATCCTTGTTCCTTCGAGAGGAACACTATCACTATTGTTCCGTGCAGCGCAACAAATTTCGCTACGTTTTCGCGAATTGTGAGGGGAAAGGATAGTGAGGAAAAGAAGATGAGTTAAATTGCGGAAAGCGTCTCGCAAAACAGGCTGCGACTCAAACCGGACAGTCGCAGCAAAGGTTGTTTAGCGACGGAAATCAATCACCATACGACCGCGAATTTTGCCTTCTTCCATCTCGGTAAAGATGGTGTTGATGTCCGCTAACGGACGCAGGGCAACTTTTGGTACAACCTTACCTTCGGCGGCAAATTGGAAGGCTTCGGTTAAATCCTGACGCGTACCAACCAGTGAACCGACCACTTCAATGCCATCCAGTACCAGACGTGGAATATCCAGGCTCATGGATTCCGGCGGCAGACCGACTGCCACAACACGTCCGCCTGCACGGACAGCATCAACCGCTGAGTTAAATGCAGCTTTAGCCACCGCCGTTACTACCGCCGCGTGTGCGCCGCCGACTTTCTCCTGTACAATTTTTGCGGCGTCTTCGGTACGTGAGTTAATAGCCAGATCTGCGCCCATCTCTGTTGCCAGTTTCAGTTGCTCATCATTAACGTCAATAGCGATCACTTTGGCATTAAATACATTTTTCGCGTATTGCAGGGCGAGGTTTCCCAGGCCGCCAAGCCCATAGATAGCAATCCACTGCCCAGGACGAATCTTTGACAGTTTTACGGCTTTATAGGTGGTGACGCCCGCGCAGGTAATGCTGCTGGCTGCCGCGGAATCCAGGCCGTCCGGCACTTTTACCGCGTAATCGGCTACCACAATGCACTCTTCAGCCATCCCGCCATCAACGCTGTATCCGGCATTTTTGACCGAACGGCAAAGCGTTTCGTTGCCGCTGTTACAGTATTCGCAATGACCACATCCTTCGTAGAACCATGCTACGCTTGCGCGATCGCCCGGCTTTAATGAGGTCACGCCCGGGCCGATCTCTGTCACAATACCAATGCCTTCATGCCCCAGAATCACGCCGGTTTTATCACCAAAATCGCCATTCTTGACATGGAGGTCGGTGTGACACACGCCGCAGCATTCCATTTTCAACAGAGCTTCGCCATGTTTCAGCGAGCGTAGCGTTTTATCCGTAACGTCAACATGATGATCCTTCGTAACAACCGCTGCCTTCATAGTTTTCTCCTTTTGAGATGATGTTCTGCATAACAGATGAGGCAAATGAGATTTATTTGCCACTACCCAGTATGGATGAGATCTGAAAAAGAGAGAGGAAAATTGCCCGGCAGCATTTACCACCGGGCGGAGACTTAGATGGAGGTGCGGCGGTAATCGCGGTACTCAGCAGTCCAGAAATTATCATCAATGGCTTGTTGTAAGGCTTCGGCGGAAGTCTTCACGGCCACGCCTTGTTGTTGCGCCATTTTGCCAACGGCAAAGGCAATTGCGCGAGAGACTTTCTGAATGTTTTTCAGTTCCGGCAGTACCAGACCTTCGCCGTTCAGTACCAGCGGCGAATACTGCGCCAGGGTTTCGCTGGCTGACATCAGCATCTCGTCGGTAATGCGCGATGCGCCGGAGGCTATAACGCCAAGCCCAATGCCTGGGAAGATAAAAGCATTGTTACACTGAGCGATAGGGTAGACTTTATCTTTCCACACGACGGGATTGAACGGGCTGCCTGTAGCCACCAGCGCGTTGCCTTCAGTCCAGGCAATAATGTCCTGCGGCGTAGCTTCAACACGTGATGTCGGGTTAGAGAGCGGCATGACGATCGGGCGCGGGCAATGCTTGTGCATCTCGCGAATGATCTCTTCCGTGAACAGTCCTGCCTGCCCGGAGACACCAATCAAAATATCCGGTTTCACATTACGCACGACATCCAGCAACGACAGCACATCGCTTTCGGTATCCCAGGTGCTGAGATTGTCACGCTTTTGCACCAGTTTGGTCTGGAAAGGCAGCAGATTTGGCATTTTGTCAGTAAGCAGACCAAAGCGATCCACCATAAAGACTTTCTGACGTGCTGCTTCTTCGCTTAATCCTTCGCGCTGGGTCTGGGCGATGATCATTTCGGCAATGCCGCATCCAGCAGAACCTGCGCCGAGGAAAACAATTTTTTTCTCGCTTAACTGTCCACCCGCCGCGCGGCTGGCAGCAATCAACGTACCGACTGTTACTGCTGCGGTGCCCTGAATGTCATCATTAAAGGAGCAAATTTCATTACGATAGCGGTTCAACAGCGGCATCGCGTTTTTTTGCGCAAAGTCTTCAAATTGCAGCAGAACGTCCGGCCAGCGTTGTTTCACTGCCTGGATAAACTCATCAACAAATTCATAGTATTCGTCGTCGGTGATACGCGGATTACGCCATCCCATATATAACGGATCGTTCAGCAGTTGCTGGTTGTTAGTACCGACGTCCAGTACCACCGGAAGCGTATACGCCGGGCTGATGCCGCCACAGGCGGTATAGAGCGACAATTTACCGATTGGAATGCCCATTCCGCCGATACCCTGGTCACCAAGCCCCAGAATACGTTCACCGTCGGTTACTACAATCACTTTGATATTGTGGTTTGGCACGTTTTGCAGAATATCGTCCATGTGGTGGCGGTTCTGGTAAGAGATAAACACACCGCGTGAACGACGGTAGATCTCCGAAAAACGTTCACAGGCCGCGCCGACAGTTGGTGTATAGATTACGGGCATCATCTCATCAAGATGATTATTCACCAGGCGGTAGAAGAGGGTTTCGTTAGTGTCCTGAATATTACGCAGGTAAATGTGTTTGTCGATTTCGGTTTTGAATCCCTGATACTGGATCCACGCACGTTCTGCTTGTTCTTCGATGGTTTCGACCACTTCCGGCAGTAACCCCAGCAGGTTGAAGTTACGGCGTTCTTCCATACTAAAGGCGCTACCTTTGTTCAACAATGGAAATTCCAGTAGTACAGGGCCAGCGTAAGGAATATAAAGCGAACGCTGTTTTTTGGTTTTTGGTTCCATGTCACTCACTCTTTTTTGAATATCCGTCCCTGGCGCGCTTTTATCGTCTTTGCTTTACCGCCAGGGGATCGACCACAAGTATAAAGCAGATAAAAACAAAAACACCATTGCACGGGCAATGGTGTTTAATCGTCATTGAGGACTGGTTGTTAAGCATTATTTTTCAGCGTGGCGTTTTCTGCCAGTTGGGATATTTATCACGCTGGTTTTGTCACCTTCAGTGACTATTTTGCGCTGGTTAGAAATTTTATGATCCTGTCCAAGAATATGACGTGCCTGACGGTTAGATTTCATTTTTACTCCTCAATCCTGTTGCTAGTTTTAAGGACAATATCGCCGTAGCGACAACACGAGCTAAACCCCTCAATCAGGTTGCCTATCAAGCATAGCAGTTTAAAGAGAAGGCTGCCGGCAGCTAACCATATATTTCTGGCCGATATCACTGAGGATGTCGTTACTGAAAGCGCTGGTTTTGTACTTTATTCGGAATATCCCGCTTATCCACTTGCTGTATCTCTGATGGTCTATAATTTCCTTTTTAAGCCGACAGGAGAGCAATAATGACAATCCATAAGAAAGGTCAGGCACATTGGGAAGGTGACATCAAACACGGTAAAGGGACTGTCTCCACCGAAAGTGGCGTGCTGAACCAACAGCCCTATGGTTTTAATACTCGTTTTGAAGGCGCAAAAGGAACTAACCCGGAAGAGCTGATTGGTGCGGCCCACGCGGCATGTTTCTCAATGGCGCTTTCGTTGATGTTGGGAGAGGCCGGGTTTACACCAACGTCAATTGATACCACTGCCGATGTTTCGCTGGATAAGGTTGATGCTGGTTTTGCGATAACCAAAATCGCATTGAAGAGTGACGTTGCGGTGCCGGGCATTGATGCCGCTACTTTTGACGGCATTATTCAAATTTTTAGTGGCAAGGCGCGACTAATCCAGGCTGGGATTTCTTCAGCAGGTAAAGGGCGTGAGAAGAAGTAACCCTGAATAACGCGGCAGTTAATCTTGCGTAGCATCTCAAATTGTTCTTTCGTTTCCACGCCTTCCGCTACCGCCGTTAAGTTCAGACTTTGCCCTATGCTTGTAATGGCCTCCAGCAACGCGCGAATGCGTTTTTCCGTCAGACAGCGATCGACAAAGCTTTTATCGATTTTGATTTCGGTCACTGGCAGACTGACTAAGCGAGACAGGCCGGAAAACCCGGTACCAAAATCATCGACAGATAAACCCACTCCCATATCGCGCAGGATCTGAATACGTCTGAAGATCTCCGTATCATGTTCCATCATCATGCTTTCTGTGATTTCCACCGTGAGCTGGTGGCCATCAATCGCCCAGGCTTTCATCGCATCTGAGACCTGATTGGGTAGCTGATTATCGCGAAAATGCAGCGCTGACAGATTTACAGATAGCGCCGGAATATGGATATTCTGGCTACGCCACTCTGCCAGCTGGCGGCAAGCTTCAGTGATGACCCAGTTGCCAATGTTTTCGATTTCACCAATTTCTTCTGCCAGAGGAATAAACCGTTAAGGGGGAACATGACCATGCTGCGGGTCATACCAGCGAGCGAGGGCTTCAATTCCGTACAGTTCGCCGGTCTCCGCAAAGATCTGCGGCTGATATACCAGTTTCAATTGGTTGTTGCTAATCGCTTCTTTCAGCGCCGCGCCCAGAATTAGCCGTTCTTTCACCATTTCATTCATCGCAGGGCTAAAGAATTGCCAGCCGTTACCACCGCTTTTACGAATAAAATCCATCGCATTATGGGCAGTCGAAAGCAGGTAGTCGCGGTTTTTACCGATGTCGTAACTGATGCCAATGCTTAACGTCAGTGGAAAAAGCTTATCGTCAATCACAATGGGTTTATTGATGATGTTACGTAATTCATCGGCGATCAGCGTAATGTTGCTGACTTCACTCTCCAGGCTTAATATCATCGCCAGTGTTATGTCCCCATGTGTCATTAATCTCTTTGAATTTATCGACGTCAATGATTAGCACGGACAAAGGTGTACCGCTCCGGTTGGCATGGGCGATTTCCCGTTTGAAGATTGTCGGCAGGAATCTACGGTTAAGCAATTTTGTTAACACATCCATACCAACTTCGTGGCGCGATACCTCTTCGAACAGTTCGCGCAGTAAGGTGATAATTTGCGAAACAGAATTTCTTATCTGTAATAGAAACTTTACCCGCAAGCTTTTGTTGCTAAGGTTTTTACTGTTACGCATGGTTTGCTGAAAAATACCATCAAAGTCTTGCACCAGACGAGAGATATGACCCACTTCAGCAATACCGCTAAAATAATGGCGGCCCTTGTGGTTAAACCATAAACCGAAATCGGCCTGACTTAACGGTAAACTACCGCCTAAATCAGAATTCAGCAGAACTTTGTAGATAATTTCTATTTCCCATGAAAGTAGTGAGGCCATTTGTCGTTCTTTTTCTTCTTCGGCGTTTTCCAGTAATGAGAAGATGCGATAATTCTCATCTTCTTTTGCTGCACTACTGTCGCTAAAGGTAAATGCACGAGTCATCACTTCCATGGCTATATCAATACTGTTGATCGAAAAATGGTAGACCTGAAGTTTTTCTGCAGGTGAATAATCAGAGGAGAAGATCACCGGGTAGAGAATTTTTTTTAATACCCGAAAGCCCATTTCGACAATTTCGACCGGAATGCCAATACGAGCATGTACTTCAGCGACGGTGTGCTGGATTTGTATAAGTCGTTCAACATCATCAACTTGAGTAGAAAGCACATTAATGATCCTGTGTTCCATTGCATTCTTAAGTTGCTTTTCAACCTGTTCGTTGCTCAGAAACTCTTCTGCATGGGGGTCAATACGGACAATACGATAAAACTCAATGCTTAAGTAATGCGCGTGCGTAACGGCAATTTCAGCGGCTTTGGCGCGAATGAGAGGATCCGCTTGTTCGACAAGCCCGGTCCACTCATCCTTCATTCTTTTAAAGTACATCTCCATAATTCAGCCCCTTATACGACTGGAAAAGTAGACGGAATCGAAAAACGAAACGCAACACATGGACAGGCTTACTACATCATATTCTCCTGAATATGAAGCGATAATGAAAAGAAATAAACGAGTTAGACGGTTTTAATCTACGCTACTGTTGTTCTGAAGAGTATAGCCCATCATAATTATTTTTTGGTGGTAGCAAATATCGCCTTGTTTTTCATATTAATGCGTTTTTATCAGGGGTTATGGTCGTTTGATGTTTACAGGAGGGGGAATTATCAGTGGAAAATTTTCGCTGGGTGAGAAGCCGGTGATTAAGTCACCGGCGATGGCTCAAAGGATAAAAGGCGGAGTTAACTTCCCCAGCGGCTTTGCAGGTAACTAACGGCTTGCTGGGTTTGTGGTTTATTCAGATAGTCTTCGCGGAACAAGATTGTGCCGCTAATTTCTGGCACCGCGTCGTTAAGATCGAGCTGCTTTTTCAGTTCGGGCACGCCGCCGTTAACCATCCAGTCAGGTTCCATTTTTGAAGGTTCTCCAACTTTATAGAAGGCGATACCAATATAGAGCCTGGTTTTGGTCGGTTTGACCACATCTGCCCACCATTTTGCCAGTACGTCATAACGCGCGGCGCTCCGCGAGAAAGGCCAGTAAATTTGCGGCGCAATATAATCCAGCAATCCCTGTTCGACCCAACGGCGGGTATCCGCATAGGACTCATCATAGGCTGCTGCACCTCGGGTATCGGAACCGCGCGGATCGTGTGAACGATTACGCCAAACGCCCGCCGGGCTTACGCCAAATTCGACTTCCGGTTTCAGGCTTTTAATGGTGCGCGATACTTTGGCGATTAATTGCTGGGTATTGTTGCGCCTCCAGTCTGCCTTCGAGGCGAAGGCTCTTCCGTATTTACGGTATGTCTCGTTATCGTTAAGCAGCGAACCCGGTGATTCTGTGTAGAAATAGTCGTCGAATTGCACGCCATCTATCGGGTAACGAGAAACGACTTCCGCAACAATATTGGTGATCCAGTCCTGAACTTCAGGGATACCCGGGTCGAGGACAAAACGGTCGCCAGCAGTTCTGATCCAGTCACGATGTTGCACATAGACGCTGGCTGGTTGTTGCGTCAGAGTACTATTTAATTCTCTGATCGTACCTGGTTTAGTATTGACCGATACACGGTAGGGGTTAAACCAGGCATGTACTTTCATCCCGCGCTTGTGGGCTTCGTCGAGCATAAATTGCAGCGGATCGTACCCCGGATCCTCTCCAATCTTTCCGGTCATAAAATCGGACCACGGCAATATTTTTGATGGCCAAAGGGCAGTGCCATCAGGTTTTACCTGGAAAAAAACCGTATTAATACCGAGACGTTGCAAGTGGTCGAGTTTATCGATCATCGCTTGTTGTTGTACACGGATGCGGCTGGTGGAGTTACTGATATTAACAGAAGAAACCGGAGGCCAGTCGAGACGGGACACCGTCGCCAGCCAGATGCCGCGCATGGGTTGCGACGATTGTTGTGCTGTCGCTGGTGGCTTTGATGTTGCGGGTGGCGTAACCATTGAAGTTGGTGGAGTGCTCTTACAACTAGACAGTAAAAGCGCCAGTGCAACGAGTGCAGATGGTTTTTTAAGCGCTAATTTCACATTTCGGGAGCAGATATCCATATATGCTGGTTTCCGGTAAACAGATGTGTTGCTCATTCTCGTACTTATCTGGGGCAAGTCAATACGACAACAGGTACGAAAAAGGGAGCGATTAATTATCGCTCCCTTATCTTATTACTGCTCAGACATGATTAGTGTTTCTTATCGTCCATCACAATATAGTGGGGCGAACGTGCGCGGGGATGCAGAAAGAAATGTCCTTTTGGCGCATTCTGGCTGTTAATTGGCTCCAGTGTCACACCGGTATTCGCTTTACCTCTACGATCGTGGATGGCATAGAGAATAAACGGCAGGGAAAGTACCACCAGGAAACTCACCACCAGTAATTCGACATACATATCAGTCGAGTCACCCTGGATATTATCCGGCGGCAGGAACGAGACGATAAACGCCATAATTGAGGTCAACAGACCAGCAATGGCTACCACCAGTTTGACGCCTTTACCGCCCGGGATATTAAATGTGCGTTTTAAATCAGGATGTTTAATGACTAACACAATGTAGCCAATAAACAGCATGAAATAAGCGCACAGATAAATCACGACGGTAAGCGCCAGCGCAATCAGGAAGGACATGTTATTACCACCACCGGTATTGGTGAGGATAATCAACGCAATAGAGGTAATCACCAGTTGAGAAATAACCAGTGTTACCGGCACGCCATTTTTGTTCATTTTGGCGAAGTTGGCTGGCAGCAGGTTTTTCTGTGCGGTGACGTACATACCGCGAGAAGGGCCAACAATCCAGGAAGCGATTTCCGCCAGAACGCCCAACAGCAGTAGTGCTGATATGACGCGAACCGTCCACTCAACTCCTGGTGCTACATGAGATATCAGAACTGTGAAGGTTTGCATTACCCCGGCGGAGAGGTTGATTTCATTTCCAGGAATGACCATCGCAATGGACAAACCGCCTACTGAACTTAAGCAGATTGCCGCCACCATCAATAGCAGCATCGCTAACGGGTAATCGCGCCCAGGGTTACTCATTTCATTGACGTGTGTCGCGGATGCTTCGACCCCCATGTAACTGAGAATAAAGGCAACGAACACCACTAACGTGCCAACTTTAGAGAAATCAGGGAAGAAGGTTTTCGCATCCATTTCGATAGCAACCGACGCACCGGAGTGCAGATAAATCGCCGCTAATGCAATCAAAATAAATGCTGGTAGCAGGATCCCGGAGAAGAAGCCAACTTTGGCGATTCGCGCGGTATATTTCGTACCACCAAACTGCGTGAATGCCAGCGCCCACAAAATAATGAGTGCCGCAATAGTTTTGGTGATGGGATCGTCATTTAGCGCTGGCCATTTCAGGATATAGGAGAGCGCCCCTAACACAAAATAGAGCATTGGAATGAAGCCGATGGCGATTTGTAGGTAGCCAAATGAAATGGCCGCAAAGCCCCATTTTAACCCCAGAGTATTTGATACCCATGCGAATACGCCGCCTTCTTCCCAGCCTTCCACGGTGGCCATTTCCGCCGCGCAAAGGCCGACCGGAATAAACCACAAAATCCCGCCTAACAACAGAAAGAAGACCAGTGAAAAGCCGGATGTTGCGAAAGTTGGGTATTCATAAACAGCCATGACCATCGATGCCGTAATGGCGAAGAAGCCGAGTAATGTTAGCTGCTTTGCTTTACCTGTCTGTACTGATGTAGCCATATTATCCCCTTAAAACGGAACTCCTGTCGGAACCGCACCTGTCTTGTTCTGAAGCGTATTCAGCGCAATATTTTTCATTGCTAATGCCAGTGAACAGACTTTGGAGTTTGCCCCGGGACAAGATGTCGGCCCGGGGCGCCGTTACTGTTTAAACGTTATCAGGTATGTTTAAAGCTGTTCTGTTGCGCAATACCCTGCAGTTTCGGGTGATCGCTGAGGTATTTCAGAGAAGCCTTGTAGTCTTCCAGCAACAGCTCAGCAAAGTCCATTTCGAAACCACGACGACACATAATGCGCATCACCACGATGTCAGAGGCTTCACCGCTGAGGGCGAAGGCCGGAACCTGCCAGCCGCGCAGGCGCAGACGTTCAGAAAGGTCATACAGGGTATACCCCGGATCTTCTCCGTCTTTCAGCCTGAAGCAGACCGCCGGAATACCTTCATCCGGGCGACCGGTGCAGATGAACTCATACGGCCCCAGTTTGGCTATTTCATCCGCCAGGTAGGTGGCAACCTGATAAGAGGCATTCTGCACTTTGGTGTAACCTTCACGGCCGAGGCGCAGAAATTCATAGTACTGGGCAATCACCTGACCCGCCGGGCGGGAGAAGTTGATGGCGAAAGTCCCTATCTGACCGCCAAGATAGTCAACGTTGAACACCAGTTCTTTCGGCAGCGCCTCTTCGTCACGCCAGATAACCCAGCCGCAGCCCAGTGGGGCAAGGCCGAATTTATGGCCCGAAGCGCTGATGGATTTCACACGCGGCAGACGGAAGTCCCAGACGATATCCGGGGCGACAAACGGCGCAAGGAAGCCTCCGCTGGCGGCGTCGATATGCATGTCGATATCAATACCGGTATCGGCCTGGAATTTATCCAGCGCATCATGCAGCGGTTGCGGGAATTCATAATTACCGGTGTAAGTCACGCCGAAGGTCGGCACCACGCCGATGGTGTTTTCGTCGCAGGCTTCAATCATGCGTTTCGGATCCATAAATAACTGACCGGGACGCATAGGGATCTCGCGCAGTTCCACATCCCAGTAGCGGGCGAATTTATGCCAGCAGATTTGTACCGGGCCGCACACCAGGTTGGGTTTATCCGTTGGTTTACCCGCAGCTTCCATACGTTTGCGCCAACGCCATTTCATCGCCATGCCGCCGAGCATACAGGCTTCGGAAGAACCAATGGTGTTGGTGCCAACGGCCTGACCATTTTTCGGCGCAGGCGCATGCCACAGGTCGGCAACCATGTTTACACAACGCAGATCAATGGCGGCAGATTGTGGATATTCTTCTTTATCGATCCAGTTCTTATTAATCGACAGATCCATCAATTTATGCACATTTTCGTCGTCCCAGGTCTGACAAAATGTAGCGAGGTTCTGTCGGGCATTACCATCCAGATATAATTCATCATTGATAATTTGGAATGCGACATCTTCTCGCATTTCATGCAGCGGAAAACGTTTAGACTCCGCGATAGTGGAAATAGATTTCGTACCAAAACGTGAGTCAAGCAGCTCTGATCTTAAATCCATTACTTGCTTCTTATCCATTTCAAACTCCTTAAAATGATTGGATCTCATTAAAAAAGTAGGATTTATCGATAAGGTAAGCAAGCGCATTGGCTTTGTAATTAAATAACAAAATCCTAAGCTTATTTTGTTATTGAGAATAAAAATGTAAAAATTATCGAGACAAGGCGAGGGGATTACAAAAGCCAACTGTTTGAATATGTTGCTATAACGTTGAGTCATTATGCCTGGCGATATTTATCACCAAGCGATAAAGTCTAAATAAGGTTATTTATTACCGTGCATTTGCTTTGCTACATCCATAACATAATAAAGAGGCACTTTGTTTTTAGCTAACTCTACAATGGCATTCAAATAAGGCACCATTGTTGAAAAAAGAATTTTATAACCTTCGCAAAAATATGAAACCGTCTCATTATTCACTTTGGTTATGCGATGTTTTGGACATCCACCGTTACATATTGGTTTGTATACACAGTGTTGACATCTTGTCGAGATTAATTTTTTCTGCGCAGTTAGCTTCGTGCTGGTCATCGTAATGAGTTCTGCGTTGTTAATGTTACCCACTTTATATTGCGGATAGACAAAATGGTCGCATTCATAAATATCACCATTGCTTTCTACGACCAGATTATCTTTGCAGGACTCCTGAAAAATGCAGCTTGTATGCCCATTCCCGAGGAATCGACTAACAAAACTTTCAAACTGGCGGATAAATATATTACCAACATCATTATTTACCCATTCCATAAAAATAGCTGACATAAACTTGCCATAGGCAGTGGGGGGAACAGAAAAATCAACGATATGAAATATATTTTCGGCACGACCACTGAAATCGATATTCGGCGTTCCTGTTTCCAGCAACTCGATAAACTGCATATGCTTGCTGCCGATGGATTTCAAGAAATTATAAACGTCAAGAGGGTGATGAACGTTGATATTGTTGATGACAGTTAATGTGTTGAATTCAACCTGATAACTTTTTAAACGCTCAATAGCCGCCATGACTTTCGTAAATGTGCCATTGCCAGAATTACTTCGTCTGTAACGATCATGAAGTTCCTCTGGGCCATCGATAGAGATACCGACTAAAAATTGATGTGCTTTCAAAAAAGCGCACCAGTCATTATTCAATAATATTCCATTGGTTTGTAATGCATTATGTATACGCTTTGTACCAGCATAGCATTGCTGATAATGAATAACTTTTTGGAAAAAATCCAGACCAGCCAGAGTGGGCTCACCGCCTTGCCAGGTGAAATAGACCTGATCGCCTGAAGCTGTGATGTATTGTTTAATAAATTCTTTCAGCGTGTGATCATCCATCCATTTTTCATGTGAAAACTGGGCTTCTTTTTCAAGATAAAAACAGTAATCGCATTTGAGATTACATTGAAAACTGGAAGGCTTGGCTGTTACGTGCATTGCTATCTCACTCATTAAGGCGGCAGAGCGATCTCTGCCGCGTAAAGGTTTAGTTATTTCGCTTCACTTAGCGCTTTCTTAATATTATTAAATTTCTCCTGGTTCACCTGACTAAGCGGCGGTTTACTGCTGTTGATAAACTCACTCACCACGCCTTGCATCTCTTTAACAACTTGCGGATTGGCTGCTGCAAGATTATCTTTTTGCTGGAGATCGGTGAGTTTGTACAAACCTAACTGGTTATTCTCTACGGTATATACGAGAGAGTAATCATTATTTCTTACCGTATAAGAGAACTGGCTCAAATCTTCGGTGTTTGGGTTATGTGGGTATTCATCTGATTCATGGCGGACGAATTTGTGGTAGTTATTCCAGAAAGGAATATTTTCTTCATCGAACCAGTGAGAATAAGAGGTTACCCAGGTTAAGTTCTTATGTGGTTCACCTTGCTTTTTATTTTGCAACCAGGGAAGTAGTGAAACCCCATCAAGTTTGAGATTTTTGGGAATGGAGATATCTGCAGCATCAAGAGCAGTAGGGTAAAAATCCATTGCGGAAATTAACTTGTCATAAGTCCCCGGCTGGAGTTTGCCTTTCCACCACATAAACATCGGCGTATGCGTTCCTCCGGGATAGGTCTGACTCTTATAGCCTTTTTGCGCGCCATTCAGCGGCAGTGGGCCATCGATAACCGCCCCGTTATCGGAAGTAAAGAGAATAATGGTATTGTCGTACTGACCATTTTTTTTCAACTGTTCCAGAATACGTTTTACGCCCTGATCAACAGAATAAACTGATGCATAGTAGTTATCCGCAGTTTGGCTGCCGGTATTAAACTGTTTCTGATACTGATCGGGGGCAGGGTTGTCATTGGGTAAATGCGGCGCATTATAAGCCAGATAAAGCATAAACGGCTGGTCGAGCGTTTTGGCACGATCGACAACACCAATAGCCTCATCCGTTAACTGATCGCTGATATAGCCTTTAGCGGGAATTCGTTCACGGTTTTTAAACAGTGAAGGGGAGTTATAGTAAGCGGTTCCCGCGGCATGGAACCCCATAAAATAATCGAAGCCGCGATTTTGCGGTTGCCACTCTTCTGCTGAAAATGTGGTGAAGTTGTCATGATAATCCCGTGTTTGTTTATCTTCAGGAACCGGGACATTATTGATTTTTGATAAGTGCCATTTACCCACTGCCGCAGTGTAATAACCATGATTCTGGAATAATTCCGGCAGAAAAGTTTCACTCAGAGGAATACCATCCTGAGCATCAGTATTTGAGTAAACGCCAAAACGAGCAGGCGCACGTCCTGTCATAATCGCTGCGCGTGAAGGACCAGAAACTCCATGAGCGACATAACCGTTGGTAAATCGTACACCTTCATCCATTAGCGAAAGCAGGGTCGGTGTCGATTTTTTTGCGGCCTCAATGGCTTTATCAATACCTATTTTGTAGGTATCGACAACTTCCCGGTTTTCCATTGTTTTAGGATCAAAAGAGCTTTTATCAAATGGCAGTTGCCCATAGCCCAGATCATCCATGGTCAATACGATAATATTTGGCTTACCTTTAGTGCTGTATTCTGTCGGTGTAAAATCAGAGAAAGCAACGTTGGTCTTGGTTGCTTTCAGCTTTACATCATCTGCTGCATGAGCGGCAAATGCGGTCATACCAGATGCCAGTATTAAAGATACTGACGTGCTTATAACACTTTTCTTCAGTACAGACTTCATAATATTTCCTCTTCTTATTGTATTTAACCTACAGGTAATTTTATGAAGAAAAATAAGTAAGTGTAAGTGAAGTAAGTCACAATAAAGTACAACAGATAACACCAAAAAAAGAGGGAATCAGAGGCCTGAATATGTTGACAAATCTCAGATTTATACAGAGTAAATTCTGGCTGCTAAATAACTATCTCATTGAAAATATTTGGTTCTTGTTAATATCATCTGTAATGGTAACTTTGGCACATCACAAAATATGGTGCAATTGGCGATCCAGTTGCAATAATTTTGTGATTGTTATCATGTTATAAATCAATCACTTTATTTCTGAGTTATTTATAAAACAGATTTCATACCCGGTAAGTACATTTCACCTTACGATTATGCTTTATCTATTTGTGCCGTTTAAATAAATAAATAAAAAATCATTTTTTATTTTTGTAAAAATCTTATAAAAACACTAATTATCTGAACTCCTGGCGCTACGACTGCTTGCTTGCTCTCAAAACTAATAACATCCAATAAGATAAATGTTGTTATATGAAAATATATCAACGTGTCTTTATCGTCGTCGGGCTTTGTTGACCCGTTGACGTTTTGTTTAACCATTGCAACACTCACTTTAGCTGTATGAAAACGATAAATCTGATGAGAGTGGCGAGAAGCGAATGAGATAAATATAACTGGACAAGGAGTATTACTCATGAACACTATCTACCGCGTTATATGGAACCATACGCTGGGCGTATACCAGGTTTGCTCTGAATTAACAAAAAGAATGACTCAATCCTTTGCTTTAACTCTTTCAGGGCGATCGGAGTTAAATAAAAAACATAATCGCTATCCTCAACTGCAGCAGATTACATTAATTATCACGCTGGGATTATCTTCATCGACATTGGCTGCTACGACATTTAATGGAGAGTACACTTTCGATGAAAATAAGAGCTATGCAGGTTATATCGTTGGAGCAAACGCCAGCGGCACGCTTAATATTGGCACAAAGATCGTTGCATCAGTGAGTGATGCCAGTTCATCTGTTATTGGTCAGGGAACTAATTGCTGATACAGCTATTATTCATGACGCAGGCCATACCATTTTTACAGGTAATAACATTTACGACGGTTACACTAATATAAATGGCGGTATTCTGACCATTGCTTCTCATTCTGAAAATGGCGATGATGGCCTTGGAATCAGTAAGGTTATCATCTCACAGAATGGCAAGTTACAAATAGATGCAGCAAACTCTGAGAATGATAACTTTCGCTTTAAAAATATGCTATCCGGGAGCGGGATATTAAATGTCAATCTGTCTTCCACTAATAAAATTTATACCTTTATGGATTCTACAGGTAATGCTTTCACCGGCATTACAGAAATGGACAGGAGCACATTCATCCTTGAAAAGGCAAATACTGTTACATTAACCCATGCCATGCTGCAGTGATCAACTTAAAACGCAAAGCAACCGTTATGTTGTACAACTGGGCGGGGACCTGGCACAGTGGAACGGCAACAGTCAGGATCGCTGGCATTTAGGTATCATGGGAGGGTATGCCAATGAACACAGTAATACCCGAAATGAACGCGTAGGTTACCACTCGGATGGACGTATTGATGGTTATAGCGTGGGGATGTACGGCACCTGGTATCAGAACGACGCCGACAAAGTAGGGGCATATGTAGATAGTTGGGTACTGTATAACTGGTTCAACAATACAGTGGAGTCCGATCATCGTCAGGGAGACAGCTACCGTTCACGTGGTTTTACGGCCTCACTGGAAGCTGGTTATCTACAACAGTGAGGTGTATGCGGTAAAAATGAACGGCACGAAGATTAGCCGCGAAGGAAGCCGCCATCTGGCCGAATTGCGTACCGGCGTAGAGGCGAAACTGAATAACAATCTTGCGATGTGGGGAAATGTCGGCGTGCAAATTGGTGATAAAGGCTACAGTGATACGCAGGGAATGTTAGGGGGAAATACAGTTGGTAGTATTCATTCAGGAGGGCTTCGGGATGTCCGAGGTCCTCTTTGAATTTGAAATATTGGTAAGCAGGGAGAGTTTCTGCCATTAATTCCCGGAACTATCCACTCGTTCACGTAAACATCGCGCTAATTGACCGACCGTTTTTTCTCCGGTAGCCGCTTCGACAGTCAGGTTCTCCAGCGAGTTATCAACGTCACGGATACGGATGCCATTGCGCCAAAGAAAGGTCATAGTAACGAAAAATGCGGTACGTTTATTACCATCATGAAAGATGTGACCGCGAGCGATGGCAACCCAGTAGGTTGCTGCCAGTTCAAACAGGTCAGTAACGCCCTCGTAGTGAACACGATTCTGCACGCGATAAATCAACGCCTGTGCTCTGCCGGGGTCAGTCAGGCCCGCCACACCGGGAAAACGTTGCAAAATTCGATCGTGGAAGGCAATGACCTCCTGTGCACTGACCCAAATCATCGATCAGTCAACGCTTCAATTGTGTGTTCATGACGTTGCATGATGGCATCAAATTCCGCGTCCAGTTTCGCATTTTGATACGCCTCGAATGCGGCTTTACTAATGAGCACGGCTGAGCTGCCGTCGCGACGGGTGATTTCAACTGGCTCACCATTCAACGCGGTATCCAGTACAGTGGCAATATTGGCTCTGGCTTGTGTGGAAGTGTAAGTTTGCATGTCTTCTCCTGAATTGTACCATTAAGGTGTACGCTTTAATTGTACATCACCTCTGCGCTGATAGGTGAGTGTATTTCGCCAATCACTCAGCGCCGACGTATTCATCTAATCAAGAAGGGGATATCGCCAACATATCAAACGGGTAACGGCCTGGTTGACCATGGGCGGCAAATGATATGGATAGTAAGTGATATTTAACATAATATAAATTATGCGCACCAAAAGATAGTCAGGCAGAATCCAGCGCTTTGTGCCGCCATTTGTTCTGGTTATCATTAGTCCCTCAGAGCTTTTCCTCCAGTACAAATCCTTCTTCATCATTATGGTGTCATCGGTCGATGAATTACGCCGTTGATAAAATGCATGGCAGTAAGTTTCTATCTACACTTTGGATAACGCGCTGACAGGAGTAAAAGCATGTCTGACTGGAATCCTGCTTTATATATGCACTTCGCCGCCGAACGATTGCGTCCAGCAACGGAGTTGCTTGCCAGAATCCCACTGGAAAATGTCTGGCAAATTGCCGATATCGGCTGTGGTCCCGGTAATAGCAGCGCCCTGTTGTATCAACGCTGGCCAGCAGCCAGGATTACAGGCATTGATTCATCTCCGGCGATGATTGCTGAAGCTCGTATAGCTTTACCGCAATGTGAGTTTGTAGAAACAGATATTCGCGACTGGCAACCTGAACGCTCACCTGAACTTATTTTCGCCAATGCTTCGTTACAATGGCTGCCCGATCATTATGAACTCTTTCCCCGTCTGGTTTCGTTACTGGCTCCGCATGGCGTGCTGGCTGTGCAGATGCCAGATAACTGGCTGGAGCCGACCCATGTATTAATGCGTGAGATAGCCTGGGAGCAAAACTATCCAGATCGAGGACGTGAACCACTGGCTGGCGTTCATGCCTATTACGATATTCTGAGCGAAGCTGGGTGCGAAGTTGATGTCTGGCGAACGACCTACTATCACCAAATGCCCTCACACCAGGCGATTATTGATTGGGTCACCGCCACTGGCTTACGTCCATGGTTGCAGGATTTGACCGAGAGCGAACAACAGCATTTTCTTGAACGCTACCATCAGATGCTGGAGGAGCAGTATCCGCTGCAGGAGAACGGGCAGATACTGCTGGCATTTCCGCGGCTGTTTGTTGTTGCCCGACGTACAGAATAAAAGTTACGTCAGTTGATAATGGCGATCAGGGAGAATCTTTGGAGGAATCGCCGTTTCATCGTTCATCTGTAACAGGTCTATTTCGATGGCGTTACAGATAGCATCAAGCGGTAAGTCATTGTTTTCTATTCCGAACGGATCTTCCAGTTCCTCCGCCAGACAATCCAACGAAATGAACGTGTAGGAAATCAACACAGAGATAAAAGGCGTCATATAATGCAAGTCCACTACTAAAGCGAACGGTAGCATTATGCAAAACAGATAAACTGTGCGATGCAAAATCAGAGTATAAGCGAATGGAATTGGCGTGTGTGCAATACGTTCACACCCTGCCAGCACTGAAGATATATCATTAAGCCGATCGTTGAGACTAATAAAAAGGATGTCGGAAAGTACTCCGTTTCGGCGTTGAATGGCTAACCATTCCCCCATTATCAACAAAATACGGTTGGCCGGAGAGTTAGACTTAAGCACGCGCTGAAGGGAGTCAGCCTTAAGGTATTTGGCCAACACTTCTGCCTGCGGTTGTTTACGTAATGTCATACGTAAACAGTGAGCAAAAGCAATTTGCAATCTAGTGAACTCTCTTACGCTTACTGTATCTGGCAATGTCGTTTTTACTTCACGCAACAATGACCGTGAAGCAATCATCAGTTGTCCCCAAAGTTGCCGCGCTTCGACATAACGTGCATACCCCGCGTTGTTACGAAAACCGAGAAAGATTGCAATGGCGACACCGATAATACTGAACGGCGCAAGAGTAAATTTGATCCCCAGATGCGTATACCAGGGCAGTATAATTAGAACGGCGATAGAAAAGAGAAAGTTTAGTAGCAAGCGTGAAAATATCTTGGATAATACGGAACCGTGCCAGACAAAAATACGACGCAGCCAATGCTGTTGTGGACGAACAATCATGGTTATCTTCAAACATGGAACTTTCGCTCTATTAAACGTGATCACGATCACATTCTCAAGGCGTTTACCCACAAATTTCCTGTAAGGCAGCAGCGGCTACAGGAGTTACATGCATCTCCTGTTTAATATTAAGTTCATAGTATGTTGTAACTAATCAGCGTTCATAAAAAACCCGGTCGTAACCGGGTTCAGATAACAAAGCCATTAGCACAGAGGACGAACCGCTTCGCGCATTCCTTTTTCCAGAATGGAATCCAGGTCTCTTGTCACCTGCTCTACCAGCCCCGGCACCTTGGTCAAGTCCTGCTCCCAGTGGCCTTTTTCTGCCAGTACAATGGCAACCAGTTCCTGAGTGCCGATAACACGCTCACGATGCTGGCTCCACAGTTGCTGATAACGCTCCAACCAGTGCGCATCATCCTGCACCGGATACGTTTCACCATTACGTTCACCACGATAGAACGCAATCAACGCCGCTAATGCAAAAGTGAGACGGGCCGGAAGTTTGCCATTCACTTTCTGCCCTGCCAGTAGCTGCGGCAGGATACGGGTACGGAACTTGGTCATACCGTTAAGCGCAATAGACAATAACTGATGCTTAATGTATGGATTACGGAAACGCCCTGTCACCGCACTGGCGAAGGATTCCAGCTCTTCACGCGGCAGATCCAGCACCGGGATAATCTCTTCATAGATCGCTTTTTCAACAAATGCGCAAATTTCTGCGTCATTCATCGCCTCGCCTACGGTGTCCAGACCCGCCTGGAACGCCACCGGTACCAATGCAGTATGTGCACCATTGAGGATTGCGACCTTACGTTCTTTGTAAGGTTTAATATCGTCAACAATCAGTACGTTGAGCGGATATTTGTCCAGACGCAGTTCTGTGGCTAATGACTTAGGTCCCTGAATAACAAACAGATAAAAGTGTTCTGCGGTGTCAAGGAAGCCATCGTGATAACCCAGTTCTTCTTCCAGTTTTGTCACTTCGTCACGCGGATACCCTGTAACGATGCGGTCCACCAGCGTAGAACAGAAAGTATTTGCCTGATCCAGCCACTGTATAAATGCTTCCGGCAACGCCCACTCTTGCGCGTAACGCAACACCAGTTCACGCAGTGCGTCGCCGTTATAGTCGATCAGTTCGCACGGAATGATGATCCAACCTTTATCCAGTGCGCCGTTGAAATGGCTGAAGCGTTCAAACAACAGGCGCGTCAGTTTGGCCGGATAGCTTACAGCTGGCGCATCATCAAATTTATCACCTGCGTTGTAGCTGATACCCGCTTCGGTAGTATTGGAAAAGACAAAGCGCATTTCCGGGTTATGCGCCAGTTTCAGGAATTCATCGTATTCACCGTAAACGCTGATTTCACGGTTAACGGAACGAATCAGACGAGCATCACTGACTGCTTCCCCCTTCTCGTTCAGACCACGGATGATGGTGGTGTACAGACCATCCTGAGTGCTAAGTGACGGCGGAAATGACGTATCAATCGGACGAACAACGACTACGCCAGCGTTCAGATCGGTGTGCTCATTAAGAAGATCAATTTGCCAGTCAACAAAGGCGCGCAGGAAGTTACCTTCACCAAATTGAATAATACGTTCTGGATACTGTGCACCGGGAAAATCGCGACGATTTAGTGTTTTCACAATGGGTCCCCTTCTGATTAGTCATACAACCTGTTTTAATTGGTACGACAGGCTAGCAAACTTTAATACACTGAACCCCTGTTTTGATCAACTCGTGGCGAATAACTAACAGGTTTTGGCGAAAAATGTGCTGTCGGTCAAGGTTCCTCAAGGGTTACACAGCATAACTACAGCTTTACTTCATAATGACAAACCACAAATCGGTAGAACAAATTAGTCGCCATTTCCCCTGAAACAGCAAACTTGTCAGACAACTTCTTCATCATAGCGCATTGTGCTGGTGCGGTTTCGCCCGTCTTTCTTCGAGCGATAAAGACATTCGTCAGCTTCCACCATCAGCTTATTGAAGTCATCTGTTAACGTAAGAAATGAAGCACAACCACTCCCGACGCCAATACTGACCGTAAGATAGAGCGTTTTTTGTTGCCAGTTAAATGGCTGCAGTTCCACACCTTTACGGATTTTCTCCGCCATCAACAGACCATCGACGGGGTTCACCGAAGGCACTGCGACGGCAAACTCTTCCCCGCCCATCCGCGCAACCAGCCCCTTATCGCCGACAATCTTTTGTATATGCTGCGCAAATACACTTAAAACTTTATCGCCACATTCATGACCATAGTTGTCATTAATATTTTTAAAATAATCAATATCAAGCAGCATGACCGTCAAATGCTGTGTCTGCTGCAATGACGGATTTTTTAACGCCTCATAGAGGCCAGACCGCGAATATACCTGCGTCAGAAAATCAAAATCAGCACGCAACGAGACCTGTTTCATCAGCGAATTAATTGCAGCAACACTAAAGGAGACCATAATCGGGCAAATGGCCATCGTGGCAATCCCCAGTCGCGCGGAAAACATTTGTGGAATGGAGAACGGAGAACCCACGGCGATATCAATGACTGAATTGGCCACCAACACAATTTCCACCGCCCCGGTGATAAAGGTCAGCAAACACGTTACCTGCGGCGTATAACGCACCGCGCACCAGATTAACGCAGGCAGTGGAAATGCCAGACTCCCTGCTCCACCAATCACAACAGAGGCGCTAACGGACACAATCAGCGCCATGGCTGGCATTAGCCGCTCAGCTTTAAAGCGCGGCATAACACCGGGAATTGCCAGTGTCAGCATACAAGGAACGATTAGCACCCCTGTAGAAAATTGCTCACTAAACCAGTCAGCAAGCAATGGCCAAAAATCCAGACTATCAATACTTACCGAACCAATCGCTCCAACAATGGCACATAATAAGGCGGCAATCAGACAATAATTAAATAATCGTAAAGCACTTACTGGTTCATATTTATTTTTTCCAAGACGCTTATCTCGTGCCACCAGCAGAGCAACAGTCGCAATAAACATCATATTGGATAAATTGATAACCAGCGAGACCAGCCCCCATTCAGTGGTCATGGCGTCATAAGCCAGCATTGCCACATAACAGATGGCATAGTAATGCAGGCGATTAAGCCAGACATAGCGGGCAAACACCCCTGCCATCACACCATTCAGCGGCCAGAAAAGTGAGAGTTCATGAACCAGGCGTAGCTTTGCGCCGATAAAATAAAACAACGTGGTAAGTACAAAAATAGCAAAGCTATTACGTAACAGATGGCCTTCCTTAAACAATCGGAAAGTGGTATTGGGGAGTACATGCATTAATGATCTATCCATACAATTGCGAGCGGCAATTATCTCAACGCAATAAGTAAATTCTCATAAAGGATAGCATGTTCGCTGACAGCGGCGATAATTTAAGAGATCTATCCGATAAGATTTTATCGCATACAGCAATTATTGTGGCTGATTCATCTGAATAACCAGCCAATGATAAATGACCATCACGATATAGCGTTGTTGCTCTTCACTTAACGGTACCCCCTGCGGAATGTTATGCCACTTCGCCAGGCAGCCGCGACAACAGGTTGCAGTGGCATGTTGGGCGATAAACACTGGATGTCCGCGCATGGGTGTTTGCTTACCGTCATTTGTCGGAAACGCCGGGGCAAGACGTTTCGCGACAAAATCTGCCGCATGTTGTTCGATAACCGGTGCGCCCTTCTCCAGACAATACTGACGTTCTTTCACACCAAGACGAAAACGAGAGCGAAATGTCGAACGGGATAACCGGGTGAAGAGTGGATCGAGTGACCGCATTAATAAACCGAGCGCCCTAACTGTTTCGTCAACTGTTCAAGTACAGCAATACCGGCAAGAGAATTTCCCGCATTGTCCAGTTCCGGGCTCCAGACCGCAATCGCCATCTCATGTGGGACAATAGCGACAATACCGCCGCCAACACCGGATTTAGCCGGCAAACCAACGCGCCAGGCAAACTCACCGGCGTTCTGATACATACCACTGGTCGCCATCAGCGCATTAATTTGCCGCGCCTGCATCGGCGTCACCACTGGTTCATCAATATGAAATGCCTTACCCTGATTCGCCAGAAAAACAAACGTCCGCGCCAGCTCCACGCAACTCATTTTCAGTGCGCAGTAGTGAAAATAGTTTTGCAGTACGGTCGTCACATCATGATGGAAATTACCAAAGGACTTCATCAGCCATGCGATCGCCGCATTCCTTGCTGAATGTTCAAACTCAGAACGTGCAACGACGGTATCGTAGGCAATATCTGACACGCCGCTCAAACCGCGTACTACTTCCAGCATACGTTGCCGTGGTGCACTCAATCGCCCTTGTAGCATATCGCAGACCACCAGCGCGCCAGCATTAATAAACGGATTACGCGGAATACCGTGCTCCATTTCCAGTTGCACTAAGGAATTGAACGGAGATCCCGATGGATCTTTGCCGACGCGTTGCCAGATTTCCTCTTCGGAATAATGACGCATGGCGACAACGAGGCTAAGCACTTTGGAAATAGACTGAATGGAAAAACGTTCTTGCGCGTCTCCGGCTTGAAAAAGTTGCCCGTCAACGGTACAGATAGCAATTCCCAGCCGGGAACCCTCTACCGTTGCCAGCGCCGGAATATAATCCGCGACTTTACCCTGACCAATCAGCGGACACACTTGCCGCAAAATAGTCTCTAAAATTGCATTATCCATGGCGACTGCCACTCTCTGCTCCTTTCCCGCAGGTCTGAAAAGACCTGCGAGTATAACAGAGCTCAATATATGGCGTTAGATCCGGTCTTTCCACACGGTCTGAATATTACAGAACTCATGTAAACCGAAATGGGAGAGTTCACGCCCAAAACCGCTCTTCTTCACGCCACCAAAGGCGACTCGCGCATCACTGGCGCTAAAACCATTGATAAACACACCGCCGCATTCCAGACGAGCCGCCATCTGTCTGGCTAATGTTTCATTGCGTGTAAAAAGGGTTGCCGACAAGCCGAACTCGCTGTCATTAGCCAGTTCCAGTGCATGTTTCGCATCTTTCGCAATCGTAATCGCTGCGACCGGTCCAAACAGCTCTTCACGAAACGCGGTCATTTCCGGCGTTACATCTGCCAGTACTGTAGCCGGATAGTAATTCCCTGCCCCTGCGACTTTTTCCCCGCCCAGCAACAAACGTGCCCCCTGCGCCAGCGTTCTTTCCACCTGATGATGCAGTTCATCACGCAAATCAAAACGTGCCATTGGGCCGAGATCGTTCTCTTCGTTAAGCGGATCGCCCATTTTTAGCTCTGCAGCCGCTGCAACAAATCGTTCAGTGAATACTGGGGCAATCCTTTCTTCGATAATAAAGCGTTTCGCCGCCGCGCAAACCTGTCCGGTATTCTGATAACGCCCGGCGACCGCGGCTTTCACAGCCAGATCCAGATCGGCATCGTTAAGCACAATAAACGGATCGGAACCGCCCAGTTCCAGCACGCATTTTTTCAGCGCCGCCCCTGCCTGCGCACCAATAGCCGCTCCCGCGCGTACACTTCCGGTAACCGTCACCGCAGCAATGCGCGGGTCTTTAATCATCTGACTGACACCATCGTTGTCAGCATTCAACCAGCCATATACGCCTTGCGGAATACCTGCATCTTTAAAGACCTGCGCAATTAATTGCGCACAGCCCATCACACTCGGGGCATGTTTCAGTAGATAACCGTTGCCTGCCAGAATAATAGGGATAGCGCCGCGCATAACCTGCCATAGCGGAAAGTTCCACGGCATAATCGCCAGAATCGTCCCCATCGGTCGATATTCAATAACCGCCTGTTGATTCTCCACCAGCGTAGGTTCGGTCTCCAGCATGACCGGCCCATGCTCCGCATACCACTCGCACAAGTTAGCGGATTTCGTCACTTCAGCACGCGCCTGTTTGATGGGCTTACCCATTTCACGGGTGATCATTTGCGCCATTTCTTCGCCACGGGCGCGCAGCGCCTTGCCAATATCGCGCAGTTTTTCCGCACGGTAAGCGACACTCGTTTCGCGCCAGTGGCAAAAGTCCGCCGCAGCCAATTCAAGCGCATGTTCAATTTCATGAGTACCAGCCCAGGGAAGCACAGAAAGTCGTTCGCCATTGGCGGGATTGTTCGAAATGGCATGAGTCGCCGGAGTGATGGACATCGGGATATCTCCATTGTAAGTGATATCTCCAGGATACGCAGATTTACTCCTCCGTAAAAATGAATAATATTAAGTCACTTATTCACAAATCGAGAATGCCATGGACCTGACCCAGTTAGAGATGTTTAACGCCGTTGCCGAGGCTGGCAGCATTACTCAGGCTGCGGCAAAAGTGCATCGCGTACCGTCGAACCTCACAACCCGAATTCGCCAACTGGAAACGGAGCTTGGAGTGGCGTTGTTTATTCGGGAAAATCAACGTTTACGTCTCTCTCCTGCCGGACATAACTTTTTACGCTACAGCCAACAAATTCTGGCGCTGGTAGATGAAGCGCGCAGCGTCGTCGCTGGCGATGAGCCGCAAGGTTTGTTTTCTCTCGGTTCACTGGAAAGTACTGCTGCGGTACGAATTCCGGCAACGCTGGCGGAATTTAATCGTCGCTATCCCAAAATTCAGTTTTCTCTCTCCACTGGCCCTTCCGGTACTATGCTGGACGGTGTACTGGAGGGAAAACTGAATGCCGCATTTATTGATGGCCCAATTAGTCATCCAGTCATTGACGGAATCCCGGTTTATCAGGAAGAACTGATGATTGTCACGCCACAGGGGCATTTCCCCGTTACTCGCGCCAGTCTGGTCGATGGCTGTAACATTTATGCTTTTCGGGCTAACTGTTCGTATCGACGTCATTTTGAGAGCTGGTTTCATGCTGACGGCGCAGCACCGGGAACAATCCATGAAATGGAGTCATACCACGGTATGCTGGCCTGTGTGATTGCCGGTGCAGGAATTGCGCTTATCCCCCGTTCCATGCTGGAAAGTATGCCCGGGCATCACCAGGTTGATGCGTGGCCTCTGGGTGAACCATGGCGTTGGTTAACAACATGGCTGGTCTGGCGACGTGGGGCGAAGACACGCCCGCTTGAGGCGTTTATTGAATTGTTGGGTATGTCTGAGTCGACAAAACGTCACGATCAATGAGCTATTTTTGATAGTTCATGTATCTCCTTTGCTCTATATAGTGATGCTCCGATGACTTTTGCATTACATGGGGCAAAAATGATCAGACCAGTCAGTGTCAGTAATTACATATCTATTTCTAACGATTTCCCCGTTAATTATATCCCACCGCAAATAAAAGATGTTTTAAAGAGTTTTATCGATGCACTTTCCATAATAATTTGTGATGAAGAGTGGCGAACATCACTAAGAGTCAACTCAATCACAAAGAATATATTTGATAACCTGGATAATTTATCATATACCCAACAAGCATTATCCCAGGATAACGATAGCTTATATAATGAAAGCGTTTAGTTTAGATTAAAGTACCCCATTAAGACTGGAAAAAATAAAGAGTTCATGGAATTTTTGGTGGTAATAAATTTAAGTCCTGTCCATTTAGATAGTTTTCGCCACAATGGAGAAATTAATATATTTTGTCCACCTGATACAAAAACAGCCATTACAGGCTGTAGATTTCAGGCTGGGATCGAGCGGGTTCTCTTCTTGTTTCTGAATGATTTTATTGAACAATTTCCAATGATTAGTATCGGGATCCCCATCAAAAGGGCTCATACGCCACATATTGAACCACTGGCCCCGGATCACCATGCGGCTGCAGATTACTTACGCCAGTTTGATTTACTCGCCATGAACTTTATCTCCCGCGGTAACTTTGTTATATTTCCCGGCTTGTGGAATAAATCCGAGATCACCAGGTGGTTTGCAAATACGCCTCCTAATTTAATCACCACTATTCTCAATATAACTGATGACGAATTAAAACACGACTTACTGCAAAGTTTGATGGATTCACTTTGTCATAATAAACATATATTACCTGAAGTTTGCATCTGTTTTTTATCTCTTTTAGCAGACAGCAAATCGCCTCATTTTCAGGAGTTATTTCTATTTTTTTCAACCATTTTTTTGAATTATCAACAATGTATGAATCCTAATGAAAATGATCTGAATGACGTGCTGATACCTGCATCATTAAATGAAAATAGAACTATTCGCCACCTGGCGAAAAAAATGCTTAAACTTATTACTAAAAAAAACATTCAACCTAAAGTTATTGGCGAAGACTTCGCCATTACAAGGCCACGTTCCCCAGTATCTCCCACCACGCCATCAATGGCCAAAACCCCCGTTCTTTCTGAACGTCATTAAATCTGATGTCTGCCAACGGGCTAACTCTCTGACGAGTGATATAACCACCGTCAGAGAAACGACAAAACGAGATCCAGATCACAAAAACATTGTACTCATCTCATTAACCGTTCTAAGATCATTCAATTACCTTTTCGCAACGAATCCAATAATCTGTTATGACAACAAACGCTGTTTCCCGCAAAGTGGCGTGGCTACGGGTAGTTACGCTGGCTGTGGCTGCCTTTATCTTCAATACCACTGAATTTGTTCCCGTTGGCCTGCTTTCTGACATCGCGCAAAGCTTCCATATGCAAATCGCTCAGGTCGGTATCATGCTGACTATCTATGCCTGGGTTGTGGCGCTTATGTCGCTCCCTTTTATGCTTCTGACCAGTCAAATGGAACGCCGCAATCTGTTGATTTGCCTGTTTGTGGTCTTTATCGCCAGTCATGTTCTGTCATTCTTGTCGTGGAACTTTACCGTTCTGGTTATCAGCCGAATCGGCGTAGCTTTCGCACATGCAATATTTTGGTCGATTACCGCATCTCTGGCGATCCGCATGGCGCCAGCGGGTAAACGAGCGCAGGCATTAAGCCTTATCGCCACCGGCACAGCTCTGGCAATGGTATTAGGTTTACCCATCGGACGTATCGTAGGGCAGTATTTCGGCTGGCGAACAACCTTCTTCGCGATTGGCATTGGGGCGCTTATCACTCTGCTATGCCTCATAAAATTACTGCCCTTACTTCCCAGCGAACATTCAGGATCGCTGAAAAGCTTACCGCAATTGTTCCGCCGTCCGGCATTGATGAGTATTTATCTGTTAACCGTGGTAGTGGTCACCGCCCATTACACGGCCTATAGCTATATCGAACCTTTCGTACAAAACATAGCCGGATTCAGCGCCAACTTTGCCACAGTATTACTGTTATTGTTGGGTGGCGCTGGCATTATTGGGAGCGTGATTTTCGGCAAACTGGGTAATCAATACGCTTCCCCACTGGTCAGCGCGGCAATTGCGCTACTGCTGATATGTTTGCTGTTGCTGCTACCTGCGGCGAGCAGTGAATTACACCTTGGCGCTCTGAGTATCTTTTGGGGCATCGCAATGATGGTTATCGGGCTGGGTATGCAGGTGAAAGTGCTGGCACTAGCCCCGGATGCCACCGATGTGGCTATGGCGCTGTTTTCAGGGATTTTTAATATTGGCATTGGCGCTGGGGCGCTGGTGGGTAATCAGGTCAGTTTGCACGGGTCAATGTCGATGATTGGTTATGTCGGGGCGATACCTGCTCTCGCCGCATTAATATGGTCAATCATCATATTTCGCCGCTGGCCAGTCACTCTGGAAGAACAGACACAATAGTTTAAAGGCCCAAACGGGCCTTTTTTAATGGTAGGTTTTAATATGCTGCGGAAAGAGCATGCGAAAACCAATAAACGCAACAATTAAACCGCCGGCAATACGTAGACCGGGAATCGAAATTCCGAATGTATCCATTACCAACTGCCCGGCGTAATAAGCGACCATCATAATGGCCAAGACATACACCGAAGCCATCAATGACTGACGGTTACGCTCAGCGCTATTCATATTGCCAGCCAGACCGAGAAACAGTGCTACGGTCGTCAGCGGGTTAGCTAACGGCAGTAACACCACCAGCCCCAGGCCAATTGCTTTAAACAAATCCAACATTGGTGGTAGTTATCCTGTGTGTTTGCGTAATCAGCGAAAAGTATAAAGGGTAATCAAGGTGAAAGTTGCACTCTTTAACTAACCTTGCCCTCCATTGACCAAAACTTGAACCGATTTAGCAAATCGTGGCATCTATCAATCCATTCGTTTGACTTATATTTGCCTGGGCAATATTATCCCGCGCAACTAATTACTTGCCAGGGCAACCATTGTGAAAAATACCAGTGACCTGTTCAATGAAATCATCCCATTGGGTCGCTTAATCCACATGGTTAATCAGAAGAAAGATCGTCTGCTTAACGATTATCTGTCACCGCTGGATATCACTGCAGCACAGTTTAAGGTGCTCTGCTCTATTCGCTGTGCTGCGTGTATTACCCCGGTAGAACTGAAAAAAGTGCTTTCGGTGGACCTTGGCGCGCTGACACGCATGTTGGATCGCCTCGTCTGTAAAGGCTGGGTCGAACGGATGCCTAACCCAAATGACAAGCGCGGCGTATTGGTGAAACTCACCACCAGCGGCGCAGCAATATGTGAACAATGCCATCAACTGGTTGGCCAGGACCTGCATCACGAATTAACAAAAAACCTGACGGCGGACGAAGTGACAACGCTTGAGCATTTGCTTAAGAAAATCCTGCCGTAAACAAAAAAAAGAGGTATGACGATGTCCAGACGCAACACTGACGCTATGACTATTCATAGTATTTTGGACTGGATCGAAGATAACCTGGAATCGCCACTGTCACTGGAAAAAGTGTCAGAACGTTCCGGTTACTCCAAATGGCACCTGCAACGGATGTTTAAAAAAGAGACCGGTCATTCATTAGGTCAATATATTCGCAGCCGTAAGATGACGGAAATCGCGCAAAAGCTGAAAGAGAGCAACGAACCGATTCTCTATCTGGCAGAACGTTATGGTTTTGAGTCACAGCAAACGCTGACCCGTACCTTTAAAAACTATTTTGATGTTCCGCCACATAAATTCCGAAGTTCTAACATGCAAGGTGAGTCGCGTTATTTGCATCCGCTGAACCATTGCAACAGCTAATAAAAATGTGACAACGTCACTGAGGCAATCATGAAACCACTCTTATCTGCAACGTTGACTGCGTTAATTGTCTTTTCTACGCAGAGCTTTGCGGAACAAACCACACAGCCGGTCGTTACACCCTGTGATGATGTGGTGATTGTTCCCCCATCACAGGAACAATCACCATTCGATTTGAACCACATGTCTACGGGCAGTGACAAGTCGGATGCGCTGGGTGTGCCTTATTATAATCAACACGCTATGTAGCTATTGTCAGGCTCTTATCACAGAGCCTGACATTTCCTTCAGACCTTTTCCGTTGTATCAAATATTTTCGCCATTGCTGGCGATAAGATCCCGATACCAGTAAAACGAGGCTTTGCGTATCCGTTCCAGTGTTCCCTTCCCTTCATTGTCTTTATCGACATAAATCATTCCGTAGCGTTTTTTCATTTCCCCTGTTCCGGCAGATACAAGATCAATACAGCCCCACGGGGTATATCCAATCAACTCAACGCCATCCTCAGTTACCGCTTTTTTCATTTCCCGAATATGGGAGACAAAATAATCAATGCGATAATGATCGTTAACCGTGCCGTCAGCTTGTCGCTGGTCAACTGCGCCAAACCCATTTTCGACAATAAACATCGGCAACTGGAAGCGCTCCCAAAACCAGTTCAGAGAATAACGTAAACCTGCCGGGTCTATTTGCCATCCCCATTCAGAGGTAGCAATATAAGGATTGCTGACTAAATCCCGCGGCTCCACATAATCAAGCATGACGTTATCTTGTGAAAATTGCGTCACAAATGACATGTAATAGCTAAAGCCGATAAAGTCGACACATCCTTTGGCAAGAATCGCATTATCTTCTGGCGTAATATCCAGCGTAAAACCTTTTCTGGCAAAGTAATTCAGCACATGTTGTGGATAGTTGCCACGCGCATGAATATCGGTAAACCAGTAGCGCCGATGCATGGCTTTCGTTGCCATCATCATATCATTAGGGGCACACGTCAGTGGATAAATGGGACACATGGCGATCATGCAGCCAATTTTAAATTCGGGATTGATCGATTTTCCAATATCAACAGCGAGTGCACTGGCAACTAACTCATAATGCACCGCCTGATACATGATTTCTTCCCTTGCAGACATCTCTTCGTCAGGAGAATACAAGACTCCAGAGTTAGTAAATGGAGACAGACTTTCACTGAAATTCACTTGATTATTGATTTCATTGAATGTCATCCAGTATTTCACTTTCTCTTTATAACGCATGAAAACGGTCGTTGCAAAACGGATAAAAAAATCAATAAGTTTACGATTTCTCCAGCCGCCATATTCTGTAACCAGATAATAAGGCATCTCAAAGTGCGAAAGCGTCACCACCGGTTGAATCCCGTACTTCAGACACTCATCAAACAGGTCATCATAAAATTGTAAACCCGCTTCGTTGGCTTCTTGCTCATCACCTTGCGGAAAAATGCGTGTCCAGGCGATAGAAGTTCGAAAGCATTTAAAGCCCATCTCAGCGAATAATTTAATATCGTCCTTATAGCGGTGATAAAAATCAATCGCTTCATGGTTAGGATAATTGAGTCCGTCAATAATTCCATCTGTCACTTTTCGCGGAACACCATGTGCTCCAGCCGTCATTACATCGGCGATACTTATACCTTTTCCGCCATCATTCCAGCCACCTTCCAGTTGGTGTGCGGCAACGGCGCCACCCCATAAAAAATCATGTTTAAATCCAGACATATCAACTCCTTAACTTAAATAAATTACCACCAGACTTCTGCCTGTATCCCGGCCATAAATTCGTCTTTGCTGTTATCATTAAAATTGAAATTCGACAATTCGTTATCAAGAATATTAATGTATGTACCATAGAAACGAATTTCTGGTCTTGAACCTAAAATACTCTCACCCACTTTTAACGCATGATACAACGTCGTTTTGTAGGCAGATTCGTTTAACGTTACACCCTGTTGGGTTTTGTTTTTTTGTTTAAACCAACCGAGTTCAACACCAGTCTGGTTCCAGGTATTCCAGATCCAGGCAGGACGAATAACTGTACGAATACTGTCGAAATCACTGTGAGCACCACTCTCATAGCTGTAAACATCTTCACCATGAGAGTAGACCAGCGCATTTGCCATAATGATATTATCGGTAAGATACATTTCACCTTGCGAAATTAAACGCCAGGCGATTCCGTCAGTATGATCGCCATAATAATAACGACCATGCGCCATGGTATTACTGGCATCAGAAAAGCTGGCAAAGCTGCTGGCATATGAATTATTAGCAACCTGCAATGTAAACTCATTAAACGTGTCGCGTTGCATGTTTTGTCGTAAAATGGAAGTCAACATCCAGCTATCTTTCATCTCAAAATAGCTGTCATCACTTTCATTCGAATTTTGGTCATCCGTCTTATTAGGCGTGGAGTATTTTGCCATTACCGATAATGTTGCATCATCCCATAACGGAATATTACGATAACGAAGATCGACTGAGTTAGTATTCATCTGAGTCGTATGGGTAAAATCACGAGAGTAAACATCAACATCATCGCGACTTAATGACATATCAAAAAGCCCCACGCCAAGCGCCCAATTTTCAATCCCGACACCAGCGGCTACGTCAGTGGTTAATGTCTTCCAGTCTAGCATCTGGATTTCATATTGCGGGAGCTTATGTTTACCGACCCAAAAATCTGCTTCAGGCGCAAAAGGTAAAAAACCACGCGTGGTAAGATAAATATCACTAAACTGCATAATATTTTCATTGTTGCTATCACCAAACCAGGCATCGTTGTATTGTTCTCCGACGTTACCATCATAGGTTACGACAGCATTGGCGGTTTTTCCGTTTTGATTATAGACACGTTGATTTAACGTCAGATCAAACCAACCACTCATTTCGTTACCAAAACGCCCTAACGAACCAGCAGCATATGTTTGCGATGAACCGTGATTACTTGTTCCCCATCCTGAGCGGAAATATCCTTGATAACTAAAGCCAATATCATCCTTAATGTATTTACTGATATCTTTCAGCGTCACACTTTCAATGGTTGTCTGGTCTCCTTTACTCTCAATAACGGCAACTTGTTGCGATCCATTCACGGCGTTAGCGCCATTAACCTGACTTTGCTCTCCGTTTTCATTTTTAATATTGTCAGCAACTGGAGATTGCTGCGATATTTCAGAAAGTGTAGCAACTTTATATTTGTTTTCAGCAATGCTTTTTTGTAGCGTAGAAAGTCGGGATTTATATTCTCCAAGTTCGTTTTTAGTTTGTTTAAGTTCAGCTTTATTTTGTGATAATTCATTTTCGAGAAGTTCAAGTCTCTGTTCAATCGTTAATTTAGCAGCCAGGGAATTTATTGGGAATAATGCTGCAACAATAGAAACAGACAAAAGACTAACATTAAGCGTCTTCAAATTCATAACTTATCCTTAAGAGATATTAGATAGTATCCTCCAGCCGTTACGCTGGAGGAAAAAGATCATGCCTGAAGTTCTTTTCTTAACCGGATTATTTCTTTCGCTAAATCCTGACATAACATGGCATTCATTAAATGATCCTGCGCATGTACCAAAATTAAATTGACATGAATTTTACCACTTCCTTCATCCTGACTAATTAAGGCCGTTTGGATCTTGTGTGCTTTAAGACCAGCAGATTCCGAGCTGGCCATAAACTGTGTGACGCCTTCCCAGTTTTTTACCGTTGCACATCGTATCGCTTCCATCGCATCAGAGCGCGCCTGTCCGGCATTAATCAATAACTCCATAACGAGTTCTTCATCAGCAAACATTGAAATCTCCTTATTATGTAATCAGGCTTATGAGTTGTCGGTAATGGTATTGACTTTATTAGCGGCAATGACGAAGGGTAAATAAATCAATGTCGCGACAGCTAAACATAAGAATCCAACCATAAGAGCTAACCAGTTACCTCCTGTACCGAGAAAAGCGATTAATGGTCCCGGCGTAGTCCATGGAACGGCATAAGCTACTGGGGGAATAATTTCCATTGAAACAAAGAAATAACCAATGGTGCAGTTTACAATAGGGACTAAAATAAAAGGCACCATCATGATTGGGTTAAGGACAATCGGAAGTCCGAACATTACCGGTTCATTAATGTTGAAAATACCTGGGATAAACGACATTTTTGCCAAATCGCGATATTCTGCCCGCTTTGATGCAATAAAGATGGCCAGTAATAATCCCAGTGTCATTCCTGAACCGCCACAGTTGGCGAAAGCATCATTAATTGAAGTCCAGGTAATTGGATACGGCGCTCCCCAGGTTGTACCATGTTGAGCAGCAAAGGAAAGGTTTTCCAGATTGGCTTCCGAAAATACCGTTTCACGAATAGCGGATGTCGTATTAGGCCCATGAATCCCCAATACCCATAAAAAGTTCCCTACAGCCCCCAGAATGATCACGGCAAAAATATTTGTCCCCATGTGTTTTAATGGCGCCTGGATCAATGTGTAGATAAGGTCGTTCAATCCCTTGGGGGAAATCAGCGTCAAATAATAATTAAGTGCAGAAAAAAACACCATCACAAAAAATATCGGCAATAATACTTTAAATGATCGCGCTACCGCAGGCGGCACCGCCGCCGGCATGTTAATGGCTATTTTAGGGTTTCGTGCTAATCGGCAGAATATCTCACTGGTAATCAGCGACACGATAACGGCAACAAACAGCCCTTGTGCACCGAGATATTTGGTTGTCAGAAACGCTTGTCCATCTATCATCTGATAAGGGGTATAGACTATAAAAAATGCGCCAATTGCGGTTAAACCACAGAGTAAATCGTCTTGCTCGTAACTGATTGCTATATTCCTGGCAACCAAAAAAGCAATCATAATCGACATGATGTTTACAGAGCCATTCATCACCGGAGTAAAAATAGCCTGTGCTTTTTCCAGATTCGGGAAAAGGCTGTTCAGGTGTAACAAACTGGCGATAAAACCGTCCGGTGATAAAATTGCAAAATTGATTAAAATAATCAATGAACTTGCCATAATAATAGGAAACGTAAAAACGAATCCATCTCTCACCGCTGCAACATGTTTCTGTGAATTTAACTTGATGGCGACTGGAACAAGAAAACGTTCCATTCCACGTTCGAATGAAGCCATTAATCCCATTTTTAATACCTGCTATTTTAAATGATATCGACATTCGAAGAATTTCGGAATGTATGTAATCATTTTCTGATGTGTGAAAAGTAAGTTCAGGTAATAATTTTAATGCTGCAGCAACGTTACTCTTGCAGCAGTTTCATCGCTAATTCAAAAACGGCCTGCCCATTCATCGTGCCATAATCTTTCATGTCGATAACAGCTATCGGTATTTTCCCCTGCGAAACGGCATCAAGCTCTGTTTTCTGAAACCGGACTTGTGGCCCGAGCAATACAATATCCACTTCGTTATTCTTTATTTTCCCTTTTGCTTCAGCAATTGCCAGTGCCGTAATATTAACGTCAAATGAAATAGCGTTCGCATGTTCAATCATACGCTTGACCAGCATACTGGTTGACATCCCCCCGGCGCATACTAACAAAATATTTTTCATATTCTTCCTTAATGGTATATAACAGGTTAAATTTCATAAATATCATATCCTGCGCTAAACACGCGTCCCGGTACATTGATCACAGTAATACAGCAAGAAAGTTGTTCAACTTCACGGAGATAATTAAACAACTCTGTAAAGCGTCAAAAAGAAAAACATTTAACCCATTGTTTTTAAAGAACATAAAAAGGTGCAAAAGTGATATTCCAAAAGATTGCCCGCTTACTTAAATCTGAAATTAATGGTAATACATGGCATGTCGGCGATTTGTTACCATCAGAAGCTGAGTTGTCACTTCATTATAATGTTTCTCGTAATACCTTACGAAAGGCATTAAGTGTGCTTGAAAACGATGGGATCATTCAAAGAAAGCATGGATCAGGTACATATATTCACAAAAAGAATTTTACGGCACATATCGATCATATGAATAGCTTCAGCGAGATTGCTCACAAGGGGGGGAAAGAAGCGGGAAGCAAGATTATGAAATTTGAATTACAGAATGCCTCGCCCGTCATTGCCAATGAGTTGAGTCTGTCGCAGGGCCAACCAGTCTATTACATCAAAAGACTGCGGTTTATTGAAAACAATGCCGCGCAATTAGAAGAAACCTGGATGTCAGTAGAGCGATTCCCCGATTTAACGATTTCACATATACAAAAATCAAAATTTTCGTATATTGAGAACGAATGCGGGATCAAAATTATCGGCACTTTTGAAACCTTCTCACCAACCTTTCCCACACCAGAAATTGCCAGTATTTTGCATATCAGCCCACAGGACCCAATTTTGAAAATTCAGACGCAGGCCGTAGATAGAAATTATATTCCGCTGGATTACTCTCTAC
>NZ_BBMY01000017.1 GCF_000759775.1 Escherichia albertii NBRC 107761 = DSM 17582 | reverse complement strand
CACCCATATCGTGTCGCTATAACTGGTAATAAGTTTTGTGTTACAAGAGAAAGCCAGAGTAGTTGTTTTGCTAATATATTACATAGGCTGGGATGGCCTAAGGGAGAGATTAGCAGAAAGATTGAGGCTATGCTGAATACATCACCAGTGAACATAGCGATGGAGAGGGGCTCTGTTCATTCGAATAGACCTGATTTACCTCCAGTGGATTATGCACAGCCAGAGTTGCCTGGGGGGATCTATAACAAGTTACCCGTGCCAGGCAATGTTATTGGTGCAGGTTGTCACGCCATGGTATATGAAGATATGGAGGATTCAACAAAAGTCCTGAAGATGTTTACCAGATCTCAACTTCATGAAGAGGTGACAAAGGAAGTTAATTGTTTCAACCAATATTATGGCTCCGGAAGTGCAGAAAAAATATATAGTGAAAATGGCGATATTATTGGTATTAGAATGAATAAAGTGAATGGAGAATCACTTTGTAATATTCCGTCATTACCAGTACAGGCTGAACAGGCTATTTACGATATGTTTGACAGAATGGAGCAAAAAGGAATTCTTTTTATTGATACAACAGATACAAATGTTTTATATGACCGCGAAAGAAATGAATTTTATCCAATAGATATATCTTCTTATAATTTTTCTGATTTTTCATCGGGGGACGAGCAAGTAGCGCGCTCTTATCATGAAGGAAAGAAAGAACTTATTGATGAGGTATTAAGTAAGATTGAGTGATTTTGTCCGGTGTAGTAGACGTGTTACATGTATGGGGTTATAAAAATATGTAGGATATCTCCGACAGATGAGTTAGTAAAAAAGGTGGCGGGCGCACAGGGAAAATCTCAATACCTTCTTCGACTATCCGCCCGATATCCGCAAGGCCATCTACATAACGAATGCTATCGAGTCGCTGAACAGCGTGCTCCGGGTAGCCATCAAGAAGCGAAAGGTGCCCGACTGACGACTCGGTGCGAAAAGTTATCTATCTGGCGATCAAGGATGCGTCGAAAAAATGGAATATGCCGATCCAGAACTGGCAGCTGGCGATGAGCCGTTTTATTATCGAGTTCGGTGACCGTCTGCGCGATCACCTTTAATACGGTGGCAGTTACACAGAATTATTTACAGCCTCATATTCAGTGTTATTTTTTGAGTGGGTATATGTCAACATCCAGCTTGACTGATTCTGGGTGTGTAATGATGAATGGTTCACCCAATCTTAAAGAACATGATATGTCTGGGTATACCTTTGCACCTTTATCAAGGAGTTCGCCCATTGAGGTTACAACCCAGCTACTATTTTCTGTTGTGCTGTATTTTTTTTGTAGGTTGGCATCGCTGTTGAGTATCTTTTCATTGAATATATTCTTTTCCATTATCATGAAATTTAGAGCGTTTCTGGATTCTTCCTTTGCTATATCAGCAGAGCGTCTTGGTGTGCCCGTAGTCATATCAAAAGCATTTTTACGTGGGTTATACCAGTCAATAACCTGTGCAACGGTATTTTTATGTCCTTGAATTGTTTTGTTTTTTAAGTCAGTGAATTGATTGCTCTGGAGTCTTACTGCAAGGCAATCTCGGGTTATACTAAACATGGATAACACATTTTCTGTAATGATTTTTTCAGCCGTTAAATCAGCATTCCTGAATGATAATAACTTTACCGGAGTGTTTGCAGGAGAGATTTTTCTATTTAACATCTTTCCTGTTTGCTCAGTTTTTATTGGAGAATATGATGTTTTTTCATTTTTTAATGTGTTATTAATTAATGATGTGCAGCTTCTTATAATTGGCATAGTAAACTCCTTGTCTCTAGTATGGATAGATTTTGAGGAGAGTTATATTGTAACAAAAGGAATTAGTCGTTGTCATGTTTACAGTTAATTGTCTGGTGGTTGTGTTGTTCTTTATATTTTATTCTTATTGATCCTGTTTAAACATAGCCATAATGCGTGATGATGTGGCGTGGCGAAACGGAGATACACAACATTTGCTACATGTTTGATGACAAAAATTAGCGCAAGAAAACAAAAAATCACCTTGTGCTAATGCTCTGTCTCAGGTCACTAATCGCACCTAACTTATTGATTAATAGTGACTCGAAATGTAGAGTTTTGTCGTGTTTTTCAGTCTGTTATTTGAGCAACAACATCCATAACATAATGATTTTCAATTTTTTGTTATTTTGCCATCCTTATGGCAAAAGGTGAAAATGAATAATGCAAAAATTGCCGTTAAAAGAGAAGTGATTAACGGCAAAGCATAATTATCATTTGCGGATACGATATGTGGCGAGATTATATATCGTTAAGTATATGAGTTCGTTTTTTTATGCACGTTTCAGATAACGTTTATACCAGCGTTCAAAAGCGACAGCGGGCATCGGTTTTGCAAACAAGAAACCTTGCCTCTCATTGATGCCATTTTTGGTTAAAAAGGCGTCTTCTTTTGCGCTTTCTACCCCCTCCGCAATCACCTGAAGATTCAGCGCCTGGGCTACGGCAACGATCGCACGTACCAGCGATTGCGAAACCGGCTGTTTGTAAATATCACGGACAAAAATCTGATCGAGTTTTATGGCGTCGATAGGGAAGCGCGCCAGTTGAGAAAGCGAAGAGTAGCCGGTGCCGAAATCATCCAGATGTACTTGCGCCCCTAACTGGCTAAATTGCTGAATAACGGACAGCGCCAGTTCATCATTTTCAATCAGACAACTTTCGGTTAGCTCGACATCAATAGGGCAGTATTCAAATTTAAGTTCCTGAAGGACCTGTTTAAGGTCGGTGAAAATGGTTTGATCGGCAAGTTGCCGCGCAGAGATGTTCACCGCTACTCGCAGGTTGATGCCTTTATCCCGCCACTTCGCCACCTGGCGTACGACATCAAGAATAACCCAACGGCCTAAAGGGACAATTAGCCCGGACTCTTCGGCGTAGGAAATAAAGTCCAGCGGTGGAATCAATCCACGTTCGGGCGATTGCCAGCGCACCAATGCTTCCAGACTTCGCACTTCACCGCGCCAGGTGATTTTGGGTTGATAGTGAATGACTAACTGATTGTTTTCCAGAGCTTTACGCAGGTTGGTATCCAGCCAGAGATATTCAAATACTCGTTGATTCATTTCTGGAGAAAAAACGCAAAACTGCCCACGACCACCTTCCTTCGCCGTGTACATTGCCGTATCGGCATGGCGAATAATGGCTGCACTATCCATACCATGTTGTGGAGAAAGTGAAATGCCGACTGAACAGCCAGTATAGACTTCAATTAAACCAATACTGAAGGGCTGGCGAAGACGGGTTAAAATGCGCGACGCCATCGCTTCTAACGCGCTTTGCGAGGTGTTTGGCGCGAGTATCAGAAATTCATCGCCGCCTAGGCGTGCCAGTACCTGATCCTGCTCAAGGCAGCTTAAAATAGCTAGTGAAACCTCGCGTAATAACTGATCGCCAAACACGTGTCCGTAGGCATCATTTACCTTTTTAAAATTGTCTAAATCAAGATAAACCACACCAACTTTGTTGCCGTCCGCCTGCTTAATGGCGTTATCGATCAACTCCTGCATTGCGTTACGATTCGGCAATCCGGTGATGCTATCAGTGTTAGCCAGAATTCGCAGTCGTTCCTGGGCACGGCGCTCTTCGGTGATATCGGTGCCGGAGCAGATCAAATAGATTTCATTTTTACCGCTACCGCTATGTACGAATTTGTTGCGGAACAGAAACAATCGCTGGCCTTTACGCGTCTGTACCCAGCGTTCCACTTCATAAGCGTTGCCGCTACGGAAAAAACCACTGTTGTTACGCCGTGAGATAGCAGCCTCGCGGCGATTCATAAACAATTTAAACACGCTTTGTCCAATGACATCGTGCTCTTTTAGTCCGGTATATTCTTCGCATAACCGATTAAAACGTTGGATATTTCCCCGGCTGTCCAGAATCACAATTGCAGAATGCGCTTCAGAAACCACTTGTTCAGCAAAGGATAGTCCGTGCGATAAATCGCGGGCTACCGCAGGTGTGTCATGCCATGCAGACGCATTCCCGGCCCATTCACGCTTATTGATCTTACGGCCTACCAGATGAACAGAGAGATCGCTCTCCTCGACGACTAAGTTCATCATCAAACCAGACGTGATGACCGTCATTTCCCTGATACGTGCAGCCTGTTCCGCAGATAACAGCAGAGTTCGCTCTGGTTCCGTTGCTTCGTTACAGGAGAAACGTAAAACATCACTATTTTCCGACAAACGCCAGTATGGGTTGTGCGATCCGAGAAAGTTGTACAACGTTGTAGACTCCCTAACGGTTTTCATGATGCCTCCCCTCGGGTTAACCGCGGTCCCCCGCAATTAAATGAAAGGTCCAACATGACTTACATAAAATTAACGGCGGCTAAACGCATTGTTTTTTTATATATTTATTTGTAATCCAGTTTTGAAAAAACGCCAGTTTTCAAACGAAAGTCCGTTAAAAAAGTTGGGGATAAAAGAATGCAGGGGAGAGTAAAACAAACGGCCCATCCGTAATGAATGGGCCGCGAAAGGGGGTTATGCTACCGGGCGAGCAATAATGCTGCGGGTTTCTATGCGGACTTCGGCAATAGTGACGTCGATAACGTCAGTCACCTTGTAAACCGTTTCACCTTTGATTTGTACGGTGCCGTTCTCCTGGCTGCAAACCAATTCGTCGCGTACAGCGTGTAAGAATGGTGCCGGAATAAAGGCAATAGCGCCATTGTCGATCAGACGCACACGCATACCACCACGGCTGATATCGACGATTTCCGCCGCAAAACGAGTATCAGTCCCCGCCTTGTCTTTCAGGAAACGAGCGTACAGCCAATCACCGACATCACGCTCCGCCATTCGGTTGAGACGACGACGCTCTGCCATTTGGACAGTGATCTCATCCTGCGGACGTGTCGCCGTTTCACCTTTAATGACGGCTTTCAGCAGACGATGGTTGATCATATCGCCATACTTACGAATCGGCGAAGTCCAGGTGGCATATGCTTCCAGACCGAGGCCAAAGTGAGGACCAGGTTCGGTACTGATTTCTGCAAAAGACTGGAAACGACGGATGCGGCTGTCGAGGAAACCGGTCGGTTGTGCATCCAGTTCACGACGTAGTTTACAGAAACCATCCAGCGTAAGCACTTCTTCAGCATCGACATGCAGGCCGTGCGTTTTCAGCAGCGCTGCCAGCGCGTCGGCATTAGCTGGATCGAAGCCCATATGCACGTTATAGATGCCAAAGCCAAGTTTATCGCGCAGTACGCGGGCCGCACAAATATTGGCGGCGATCATCGCTTCTTCGACGATACGATTAGCAATACGACGTGGTTCGGCAACGATATCCAGTACTTCACCTTTTTCACCGAGGATAAAACGGTAATCCGGGCGATCTTTAAATACCAGCGCGTGGTTATGACGCCATTCGCCGCGGCGCTGGCAAATTTGCGCTAACAGGCGAATTTGTTCAGCAATTGCGTCGCTTTCTGGCTGCCAGTCACCGGTGTTTTCCAGCCAGTCAGAAACCTGGTCATAAACCAGTTTGGCTTTGGATTCGATAGTAGCGGCAAAAAATTCGATGTCATCTTCAATGCTGCCATCAGCGGACAGCGTCATCCGACATGCCAGTGCCGGACGTACCTCATTGGCACGCAATGAGCAGAGATCGTCAGAAAGCTCACGCGGCAGCATTGGAATGTTGAAGCCCGGCAGGTAGTTGGTGAATGCGCGAATTTTCGCGGCTTTATCCAGCTTGCTGCCTTCCGCAATCCACGCGGTTGGGTCGGCGATCGCCACAATCAGTTGCAGCTTGTTATCCGGCAATGTCCTGGCGAAGAGGGCGTCATCCATATCTTCCGTACTGGCGCTGTCGATGGTGACAAAATCCAGCGAGGTCAGATCTTCACGCACCAGACCTTCATCCAGCATTTCGGTAGCAACACCATCTGGCGCTTCTTTTTCCAGATTATGGCGTGCCAGAGTGACCCACCACGGCACAAAATGGTCGTTGCCGAAGGTGATATATTGCGTCAATTCCGCATAGAAGGAACGATCGCCTTTTAGCGGATGGCGGCGCATTTCAGCAACCGCCCAGTCGCCTTCTTTAAACTCGTGAGTCAGACCACGGGCCGCACGGCAAGGAATAGCATCTTTCAATAATGGATGATCAGGGACGATGGCCAGGCGGTCATTCTTGCCCTGAATTTTACCGACGAAGCGGGTCAAAAACGGTTCAACCAGTTCTTCTGGTTCTGCGGATTCACGATCTTTTTCGCTGTGGATCACCGCGATAATTCTGTCGCCATGCATGACTTTTTTCATTTGCGGCGGCGGAATGAAATAACTTTTTTGCGCGTCGACTTCCAGGAAGCCAAAGCCTTTTTCTGTGGCTTTTACCACCCCTTCAGCGCGGGGCGTCTGGGAATGCAGTTGCTGTTTAAGCTGCGCTAGCAGCGGGTTGTCCTGAAACATAATTGTCTATTTTGGTGGCCATTAGAGCGGCTGACAGTTTTACGCGAATCTGTCTGACGCGGCAAGGTTAATCTGTCTCACCCAACGCGATTTTTAAGCGATTTATCCAGCCACAAAGCCCGCTCCATACCAGCAGATTAATAACCTGCGTTGATGACGTTTTTTGTTCGAGTAATAGGCTGAACTGGGCGGCGCTAAAGCGATCGGGTGCTCGGGTCAGCCATTGTATCGCCTGAATGGCGGTGCGCTCAACAGGATGGCGGTCAGTCCACTGGTTAATTTCGTTTTCGCTCTTACGCAGGACGGCGATAGCTTCTTTATATTCAACAGCTGAATAGGCAATAGTGTTAAAACAATCGACGCTGCCATTAATTCGTGCACTTAATAACGCGGCAAGCTGGTGGCCAGACTTTTCGTTGGCCAACGTGCTGGAGAGTAGCTTTCCTAACAGAGAAAGTGAAGCAGGGTGGAGATTCAGTGTTTCGGCCAGTCGATGAAGCTCTGTTGTCGTCTGTATCTCTCGCACTTCAGATGCGTCCTCTATTTTGTAGCAGGTACGCCAGCGAGTTGATACGTCAGCAAAAAGTGACGCGTCGGCGTAGTTTTGTAGCTCCAGACCGGGTAACCGACGAACGGTTTCCCCGAGGCTGGCCTGAAAAGTAGTAATTACCCGCGCCTGAAAACCGATAAAACCAATAATCTGATTAATGGACACACAGTCCCATGCTGTCAGCCCGACATCGTTAAGATGCTGGCGAGAACGTTCATCAATAATGGATGGAGAACCAGCTAACTGACGGGCATATTGTGTAATTTGCGCCAGTCGGCGATTGCTTTCTCTTGAGGAGTCTGGCCCCGGAAGCGGCGTCAGCCGCGCGGAATAGTAATTGCACAATCGCTGGACGCCGCAGACCTGGGCAACTGTCAGAGCGGTCGACAGGCGTTCATAGGCGGTAAAAGTTTGTGGGTGAGTCACTGCAAGTTGGTCAGGAAACAACTTCACCGCAAGAGCACGTGCGGGCGTCAGCCATGAATGAAAGGGAATCAACGTTTCTTCCTCGAGGATCACGTCGAGCAGAAAAGGAGCGCTTACTTTTGCCGCGTCGGGCACCAGCGGCTGAACGTCGTATTCCAGAGTACTGGATTGGGTTTCGTGATACCAGTGGCTTTTGCCTGAACTGTGGCGCTGTTCCATGGGCGTTCCTTGGTCATAACGGAAATCGTTATCCTGACGCAAGGCGGGCAGGGGAGAAAGATTGATCGGCGATAACAAATATCAGAAAGGTATAACAGAGAAAACGGGCGACAGAGCGCCGCCCGAAGAGACGAAAAGAACGATTATTTCAGTTCCAGTTCGTTCATTGCCGCGATGCTGAAACCGCCGTCAACGTGAACCACTTCGCCGGAGATACCTGCAGAGAGATCGGAGCACAGGAATGCGGCGGAGTTACCCACATCTTCAATGGTAACGGTACGACGAATCGGCGTAACCGCTTCGCAATGCGCCAGCATTTTACGGAAGTCTTTGATGCCGGAAGCGGCCAGAGTACGGATAGGACCAGCAGAAATAGCGTTAACACGCACGCCTTCCGGGCCCATTGCATTAGCCATATAACGCACGTTTGCTTCCAGAGACGCTTTCGCCAGGCCCATCACGTTGTAGTTCGGGATAGCGCGTTCAGCGCCCAGATAGGACAGGGTCAGCAGGGCAGACCCCGGATTCAGCATGGAACGGCAAGCTTTTGCCATCGCAACGAAGCTGTAAGAGCTGATGTCGTGGGCAATTTTAAAGCCTTCACGGGTAACGGCGTTTACATAGTCGCCATCAAGCTGATCGCCCGGCGCAAAACCAATGGAGTGTACAAAACCGTCAAATTTCGGCCAAACTTTACCCAGCTCAGCGAACATGGTGTCAATGCTGGCATCTTCGGCAACATCGCACTGCAGAACGATGTCAGAACCCAGTTGAGCGGCAAATTCTTCTACGCGGCCTTTCAGTTTATCGTTCTGGTAGGTGAATGCCAGTTCCGCTCCTTCGCGGTGCATCGCCTGAGCGATACCGTAGGCGATGGACAGTTTGCTGGCAACACCGGTTATCAGAATGCGCTTACCGGAAAGAAAACCCATAGCTTTAATCCTTATTGTTGATGCTTGTCGTGCCTGAAAATCAGGCGATTCGTCGTTTTAGTAAACAGTACGAACAGATAAACGGTTATTATAATCAACCTGGCTGTAGGTGGCTATAGTTGCTCTTTCAGTACAGGAGAAGAAGTCGCGCTACAGAACATTTTGCTTTATCTGACTTTGGTGCCAGCATGGTCAGATTGTGGAAATATCCCATGAAATCTGACGAACTATTCAGCAATGTATATATATGACATCCGGCAAACTAAACAGTTTTATCTGTCCCGGAATTTGTTGCGTCAAGGTGATTAATTATCTGGCGACAACAGGTCGCTATTAATTTTTTCTCACGAACAGACATGAATTTAATATTGTCAACCATCTTCACAGAATCTCCATAATCTCTTCATTATCAGAATATGCGCCATGAATAAGATAAAAATACTTTCCATTGCTTTGGAGAAACGTATAATTAGCTAAAAATGAGAATGATCATTCTCACCAGATGAAAGGCCTGGAGATAAAGATGAACAGCAAGCTGGAGATACGTCATAAACAGCGTCAGGATGAAATCATCAACGCCGCCCGTCGGTGCTTTCGTCGCTATGGTTTTCATGCCGCCAGTATGTCGCAAATTGCCAGCGAAGCTCAGCTTAGCGTTGGGCAGATTTACCGTTACTTCGCTAATAAAGATGCCATCATTGAAGAGATGGTCCGCCGTATCATCGACTTTCGTATTGCCCAGATGGATATTGACGCACGTACCGATCACTTCCCGGAAGTCCTTGCCTGGCGGAAATCCTTAAACGAAGACGATGACGCCTTAATGCTGGAAGTGGCCGCAGAGGCAACACGTAACCCGCGGGTGATGGCAATGCTCGAAGAGGCGGATGCCAGAATGTTCGCTAATGGCTGTGCTCACATGAAAAGAATGCATCCCCATCTTAGCGATGAACACATTGGTTGCTGTGTGGAGGTGCTTGCCACCATGATGGAAGGTACGGTTTATCGTCGCTTGACGCCGCAAAAAAGCGATCCTCAACATTTGCAGGAAATATATCAGGGTATTATTAGTATGTTGATAAACAAATAAGAACAGAATTAACCGATAATGGGGGATATTAATCCCCCTGACTTCATTACGGAATTTATTTCGTGATGTAGATTCGTCATATCTGAATATACCTGAAAATTCCTCATTCATTTTTATGGGGAGGGTATTATTCACCCTGGAGAAAATAATGAAGTATATAGCAACAACTGTAATGGTAGTGCTGCTCTTATCGGGTTGTGATAATACGCAAAGCAACAATACATCTGTGGCGGAAACAGAAGTGGGGGTTGTGACGCTCAAACCACAGTCGATTTCAGTGATCAGTGAATTAACCGGGCGTACCAGTGCCGCACTCAGCGCCGAAGTACGTCCGCAGGTTGGGGGAGTTATCCAGAATCGCCTGTTTAATGAGGGCGATTTAGTTAAGGCTGGACAACCGCTCTATCAGATTGATTCAGCCAGTTATCGTGCGACATGGAATGAAGCCCGCGCGGCATTACAACAGGCACAAGCACTGGTAAAAGCCGATTGCCAGAAAGCGCAGCGCTATGCCCGGCTGGTGAAAGAGAACGGTGTGTCACAACAGGATGCTGATGATGCTCAGTCTGTCTGTGCACAAGATAAAGCCAGTGTTGAAGCGAAAAAAGCCGCGCTGGAAACTGCGCGCATTAATCTTGACTGGACCACGGTAACCGCACCGATTTCGGGGCGTATTGGCATTTCGTCGGTAACCCCTGGCGCACTGGTGACCGCGTCGCAGGATACGGCGTTAACGACTATTCGGGGTCTGGATACAATGTATGTTGACCTCACTCGCGCCAGTGTCGATTTATTGCGTCTGCGCAAACAGTCGCTGGCGACCAACAGCGACACCCTGAGCGTCTCACTTATTCTGGAAGATGGCACAACCTACAGCGAAAAAGGGCGCCTGGAGCTCACCGAGGTGGCTGTGGATGAATCTACCGGTTCGGTGACATTACGGGCGATTTTTCCTAATCCACAACAGCAGTTGTTACCCGGCATGTTTGTTCGCGCCCGAGTCGATGAAGGCGTGATGGAAGACGCTATTCTCGCGCCTCAACAGGGCGTCACGCGCGATGCTAAAGGCAATGCTACTGCGCTGGTGGTGAACAAAGACAATAAAGTAGAGCAGCGAACGCTCGAAACGGGAGAAACGTATGGTGATAAATGGCTGGTGCTAAACGGCCTGCACAACGGCGACCGATTGATTGTTGAAGGTTCCGCCAAAGTCACTTCAGGGCAGACCGTCAAGGCTGTTGAAGTTCAGGCTGATGGAGGCAACGCCTGATGTTTTCGCGCTTTTTTGTCCGCCGCCCGGTCTTTGCCTGGGTTATCGCCATTTTGATTATGTTGGCAGGTATTCTGGCGATTCGTACATTACCCGTCGCGCAATATCCTGACGTTGCGCCGCCGACCATTAGAATTTCTGCTACCTATACCGGAGCCTCCGCCGAAACGCTGGAAAACAGTGTAACGCAGGTTATTGAGCAACAGCTCACCGGGCTGGATAATTTGCTCTATTTCAGTTCAACCAGTAGTTCTGATGGTTCGGTCAGCATTAATGTGACCTTTGAGCAAGGTACCGATCCCGATACTGCACAGGTTCAGGTACAAAATAAAATTCAGCAGGCAGAGTCGCGCCTACCGAGTGAGGTCCAGCAAACAGGTGTCACGGTGGAGAAATCACAAAGCAACTTTCTGCTGATAGCTGCCGTTTATGACACTACTGACAAAGCGACCAGTTCAGATATTGCCGACTGGCTGGTCAGTAACGTTCAGGACCCGCTGGCGCGCGTTGAAGGGGTCGGGAGTCTGCAAGTCTTTGGCGCAGAATATGCTATGCGCATCTGGCTTGATCCGGCCAAACTGGCGTCTTACTCGCTGATGCCATCAGACGTACAAAGCGCCATTGAAGCGCAAAACGTGCAGGTGACAGCCGGGAAAATCGGTGCATTGCCTTCGCCAAATACCCAGCAACTGACGGCAACGGTGCGTGCGCAGTCTCGTTTGCAGACCGTGGATCAGTTCAAAAATATTATCGTAAAAAGTCAGTCAGACGGCGCGGTTGTTCGCATCAAGGATGTGGCTCGCGTAGAGATGGGCAGTGAAGATTATAATGCCATTGGCAAGCTGAACGGCCATCCGTCTGCCGGGGTGGCGGTGATGCTGTCGCCTGGTGCGAATGCGCTGAATACGGCGACGTTGGTCAAGGATAAGATCGCAGAATTCCAGCGAAATATGCCGCAGGGATACGACATCGCATACCCGAAAGACAGCACTGAATTTATTAAAATCTCCGTAGAGGACGTAATTCAGACGCTGTTTGAAGCCATCGTATTGGTGGTTTGCGTGATGTATCTGTTCCTGCAAAACCTGCGTGCCACGCTGATTCCGGCGTTAGCGGTGCCCGTCGTTTTGCTGGGCACATTCGGCGTTCTTGCGTTGTTTGGCTATTCGATTAATACCCTGACGTTGTTTGCAATGGTGCTGGCGATCGGCTTGTTGGTGGACGATGCCATTGTGGTGGTGGAGAACGTCGAACGCATTATGCGCGACGAAGGGTTGCCCGCGCGCGAGGCTACGGAAAAATCCATGGGCGAGATCTCTGGCGCACTGGTTGCCATTGCGCTGGTGCTGTCAGCCGTATTTCTGCCAATGGCCTTCTTCGGGGGCTCTACTGGGGTAATTTATCGCCAGTTTTCGGTAACGATTATCTCCGCAATGCTGCTTTCCGTGGTGGTGGCATTGACCTTAACGCCAGCGCTGTGCGGTTCTGTTCTCCAGCATGTTCCACCGCATAAAAAAGGCTTCTTTGGCGCATTTAACCGTTTCTACCGTCGTACAGAAGTACGCTATCAACATGGCGTGCTTTATGTTCTGCAGCGTGCTGCCCGAACGATAGGCGTTTATGTTGTGCTGGGTGGCGGAATGGCCCTGATGATGTGGAAACTGCCGGGCAGTTTCTTACCCACTGAAGACCAGGGCGAAATCATGGTGCAGTACACGCTGCCTGCCGGGGCAACCGCAGCGCGTACTGCAGAAGTCAATCGCCAGATCGTTGACTGGTTCCTGGTAAACGAGAAAGCAAATACCGATGTTATTTTTACCGTTGATGGTTTTAGTTTTAGCGGCAGCGGACAGAACACCGGGATGGCGTTTGTTTCGTTGAAAAACTGGTCACAACGTAAAGGGGCAGAAAATACTGCGCAAGCCATCGCCTTACGGGCAACCAAAGAGCTGGGCACAATCCGTGATGCCACGGTATTTGCGATGACGCCGCCAGCCGTTGATGGACTGGGGCAAAGCAACGGCTTTACGTTTGAATTAATGGCAAGTGGCGCTATTGACCGTGAAACCTTGCTTAAAATGCGTAATCAGTTAATTGAACAGGCGAATCAAAGCTCTGAATTGATTTCTGTGCGCGCCAATGACCTGCCGCAAATGCCGCAATTGCAGGTAGATATTGATAACAATAAGGCCGTGTCGCTGGGGGTGAGCTTAAGCGATATCACCAACACGCTGGCCAGCGCGTGGGGCGGGACTTATGTGAATGACTTTATTGACCGTGGTCGTGTGAAAAAAGTCTACATTCAGGGCGACAGCGAATTTCGTTCCGCGCCGTCAGACTTAGGTAAATGGTTTGTGCGCGGCAGCGATAACGCCATGACACCATTCTCTGCTTTTGCGACCACCCGCTGGCTGTATGGACCGGAAAGACTGGTGCGCTACAACGGCTCGGCAGCCTATGAAATTCAGGGCGAAAACGCGACTGGCTTTAGTTCCGGCGATGCAATGACAAAAATGGAGGAACTGGCAAACAGTCTTCCTGCGGGAACAACCTGGGCCTGGAGTGGTTTGTCATTGCAAGAGAAACTCGCCAGCGGACAGGCGATGAGTCTGTACACGGTGTCTATTCTGGTGGTTTTCCTCTGCCTTGCCGCACTGTACGAAAGCTGGTCAGTCCCGTTCTCGGTCATTCTGGTGATCCCGCTGGGGCTTCTCGGCGCGGCGCTGGCGGCCTGGATGCGCGATTTAAACAACGACGTTTACTTCCAGGTGGCGCTATTAACCACTATCGGTTTGTCGTCGAAAAACGCCATTCTGATTGTAGAGTTTGCTGAAGCGGCGGTTGCTGAGAGTCGGGCGGCATTACGCGCGGCGCAGACCCGTTTACGTCCGATCATCATGACCTCACTGGCGTTTATTGCCGGGGTAATGCCACTTGCAATGGCTACCGGCGCGGGCGCGAACAGCCGCATCGCCATTGGTACCGGCATTATTGGCGGTACGTTGACCGCCACGCTACTGGCAATCTTTTTTGTCCCTCTCTTTTTTGTACTGGTGAAACGTTTGTTTGCCGGTAAACCGCGCCGTCAGGAGTAAGTTATGTTGCGTCGTTCTCTTATTTTTCTGGTGCTGTTGAGTGCGGGATGTGTGTCGCTCGATCCTCACTACAGTACACCTGAATCCCCAATCCCGGCGACGTTGCCGGGAACACAGAGCCAGGGGAAAGCAATCAGCCATGAGTGGCAGCAAGTGATCCACGATCCCCGGTTGCAGCAGGTGGTGACCATTGCACTGAACAGTAACCGCGATGTGCAAAAAGCGATTGCGGATATTGATTCTGCGCGGGCGCTATATGGGCAAACCAATGCGTCTTTATTCCCGACGGTGAATGCGGCTTTAAGTTCGACCCGCAACCGTACGCTGACGAGCGGAACCGCTACCAGTGCTGAAGCGAACGGTTCTGTCTCCAGTTTTGAGCTGGACCTGTTTGGTCGCAATCAGAGTTTGTCGCGGGCAGCACGGGAAACCTGGCTTGCCAGCGAATTTACGGCGCAGAACACCCGCTTAACGCTGATTGCCGAAATCAGCACCGCCTGGCTGACGCTGGCTGCCGATAACAGCAATCTGGCGCTGGCAAAAGATACGATGGCCAGTGCAGAGCACTCGCTGAAAATTATCCAGCGCCAGCAGCAGGTTGGCACTGCGGCAGCAACGGATGTCAGTGAGGCGATGAGTGTTTATCAGCAGGCGCGCGCCAGCGTTGCCAGTTATCAGACACAAGTGATGCAGGATAAAAACGCCCTGAACTTACTCGCCGGAACCACGCTGGCAGAAAATCTGATACCGGGAACACTGGAAAGCCTGCCGGAACAGATGATAAGCCTGGTTCCTGCGGGAGTGTCATCTGATGTTCTGCTGCGTCGCCCGGATATTCAGGAAGCAGAACATAACCTGAAGAGCGCCAATGCCGATATTGGCGCAGCGCGGGCAAACTTCTTCCCGACGATTTCGCTGACTGCCAGTGCCGGCGTTGGCAGTGATGCATTGTCATCGCTGTTCAGCCACGGAATGCAGGTCTGGTCATTTGCGCCCTCGGTGACATTACCGCTGTTCACTGGCGGAAGTAATCTGGCGCAACTTCGCTACGCGGAAGCGCAAAAGCGCGGACTCATTGCCACTTATGAAAAAACAGTCCAGAGCGCCTTCAAGGATGTCGCCGATGCGTTGGCCCGCCGGACAACACTGGAAGAACAACGGGATGCCCAGCGCCAGTATGTCAATGCCGAACAACAAACGGTCGATATTGGCCTGCGTCGTTATCAGGTCGGCGTTGGCGATTACCTGACTGTGTTGACGGCCCAGCGCAACTTGTGGAGCGCGCAGCAGGAATTACTGGCGTTGCAACTCACTGATTTCACAAACCGAATCACGCTCTGGCAGTCGCTGGGCGGCGGTATGTCATCACTCAAGTAAGGAGCAGTATGAGCAGAGTCTCTCTTTCATGGGCATTAATTCTCGGTCTTTTAGCCGGGATTGGCCCAATGTGTACCGACCTTTACTTGCCTGCGTTGCCTGAGATGTCGAAACAACTGGCGGCGACCACGACCATAACGCAATTAACGCTGACCGCGTCACTGATTGGCCTTGGTGTCGGGCAACTGCTGTTCGGCCCTTTGAGCGACAAAATCGGGCGCAAGCGCCCGTTAATCTTGTCGTTGCTATTGTTTATTGTCTCCTCCGTTTTGTGTGCGACAACCAACAATATTTACTGGCTGGTGGTTTGGCGTTTTATGCAGGGGATTGCGGGGGCAGGTGGTTCGGTGCTTTCTCGTTCCATTGCTCGTGACAAATATCAGGGCGTAACGCTGACCCAATTTTTCGCGTTGTTGATGACGGTGAATGGACTGGCGCCTGTGTTATCGCCAGTGTTGGGCGGTTATATCGTCAGCACCTTTGACTGGCGCATTTTATTCTGGGTTATGGCTGAGATTGGTGCCGTACTCTTGTTGGGGTGTCTGTTATTTATTCATGAGACCTTACCGGAAAATAACAGGGGCTCATCATTGCTATTAACCGGGCGAAGTGTGTTACAGAATCGCCGTTTTATGCGCTTTTGTCTGATTCAAAGTTTTATGTTGGCAGGGTTGTTTGCTTATATCGGCTCTTCGTCTTTCGTGTTGCAGAAAGAATTTGGCTTTAGTCCAATGCAATTTAGCCTGGTATTTGGCCTTAACGGCATTGGACTTATCATCGCTTCCTGGATTTTTTCACGTCTGGCCCGACGATTTAACGCGATGAAATTGTTGCGAGTTGGCCTGATTGCGGCAATTTTGTGTGCATTGCTCACATTCTTATGTGCATGGCGGCAACTGCCCATCCCGGCACTGGCGGCATTGTTTTTCACCATCGCATTTTGTAGCGGCATTGGCACCGTTAGTGGGGCAGAGGCAATGAGTGCTGTAAGAACACAAGAATCTGGAATGGCGTCTGCGCTAATGGGGATGAGCATGTTTGTTTTCGGCGGTATAGCCGCGCCGTTGTCGGGATTAGGTGGGGAAACGCTGTTAAAAATGAGTTTGGCGATTACGGTGTGTTATACGCTGGCACTCCTGGTTGCGCTCATCGGAACGGGTAATCAGAAGGTGGAAGATTAACGAGTTGTTCATTCTGACAGAGATTATCTCCCTGTCAGAATGCTGTTTAAGAGATCAGCGATCCTTGCGCCAGGCATCTGCCGTCAACGCTTCGCCAAAATGCCCGGAAATTAGCCGCCTGGTAAGCTCATGCAGCGGTGAGGCCAGCACATCCGCGGTACTCCCACGCTCGACGACCTCGCCCTGGTGCATCACCAGAACCTGGTCGCTGATGTGCTTCATCATTCCGATATGTTGAGTCACATAGATATAAGAGATGCCTTGTTTCTCTTGTAACTCCAGCATCAGATTAATTAACTGCGAACGCATCGACATATCCAGCGAGGCGAGGGCTTCATCGGCGATGATCACTTTTGGTCGCAATATTAGCGCGCGCGCCAGCCCCAGACGCTGTTTTTGACCCGGTGCTAACATATGCGGGTAATAGCTAACGTGATCAGGCAGTAGCCCAACCATACGCATCGTTTCAATTATCTGTTTCCGTCGTTGTTCCGGCTCCAGATCGGTGTTTAAACGCAGAGGAAAATCCAGGATTTGCGAGATACGCTGACGCGGGTTCAACGAAGTGGACGGATCCTGGAAAATCATGCGAATACGCTGACTGCGGAAAGAATAATCGCCAAAATGCAGCGGATGATCGTCAATCAATAACTCGCCGCTGGTAGGTTCAACCATTCCCGCCAGCATCTTTGCCAGTGTTGACTTACCGGAACCATTTTCGCCGATGATCGCCAGTGTCTGGCGTTCACGCAATGTAAAACTCAAGGGTTTTACCGCTTCCACCGTTTGACGACGAAACCACCCGGTCCGGTAGCGGAACGTTTTGCTTAAATTACGTACTTCGAGCAACGTTTCGATCATCTCACTCTTTCTCCATATTCAGCGGGAAATGACAGGCATAGAGATGATTTTTTACGCCCGTCAAACGCGGCGTCACAATACATTCACGTTGCGCATACGGACAGCGAGGACCAAGACGGCACCCAATTGGTAATTGCTCCAGAAGTGGGATTGCACCGGGTAGCGTATTGAGGCGGCTTTTATGCGGCATCGCACTGCCGAAATCAGGTATCGCGCGGATCAGCGCCTGAGTATAAGGATGATGTGGCATCGTGACTAAATCCTTACTTGGCGCGCTTTCCACCGTCTGACCACAATAAAGCACGTTAATTTTATCCGCCCACTGGCTAAGCATTTGTAAGTCATGGCTGATAAGCAAAATGGTGGTATTGCTGTTTTGATTCAGCCGCGTTAACAGGCGGAAAATTTGCGCCTGCGTTGTTGGCTCCATCGAGTTTGTCGGTTCGTCAGCAATCAGCAGACGCGGTTGATTCGCCAGTGCAATAGCAATCATCACTTTCTGGCATTCACCTTCGGTCAACTCGTAAGGAAAGCTGCGCATCGCATCTTTATGATCTTTAATCCCCACGCGGTGCAGCAACTCAATGGCGCGACGTTTGCGCCAGCCGAAACGCTGCCACCAACGGCCTTTATAGGTCCAGGCTGGGATGTTTTGCATCAACTGGCGACCAACGCGCTCTGACGGATCGAGACACGATTGCGGTTCCTGAAAAATCATCGACACGTTGTGCCCAACCAGCTTGCGCCGTTCTCGTGCGGAGAGGCGCAGTAAATCGATATCATCAAAACGCATGCGATCAGCGGTGACGCGCCAGTTATCTTTATTAACGCCGCAAATCGCTTTCGCAATCAGGCTTTTACCCGATCCTGATTCACCAACCAGACCACGGATTTCACCTTCGTTTAAGGTCATGCTGACGCGGTCAACGGCTTTTACCCACTCATCACCGGTTTTGAATTCAATGGTCAGGTTGCGAATATCCAGTAATGGCATTATTCCACCCCCGCAATAATCGCGCGACGTACGCCATCACCCAGCAGATTCACCAGCAATACGCTGATCATGATTGCCGCACCAGGCAGCATGACGGTCCACGGAGCGACATAAATCAGCTCCAGGGCATCGCCGAGCATCGCTCCCCATTCCGGTGAGGGCAGTTGTGCGCCGAGATCGAGAAAACCGAGCGCGGCGATATCGAGGATCGCCATTGATAGAGCACGGGTAATTTCGGTGACCAGTCCGGCGGTGATATTAGGTAATACGGCAAACCAGAGAATATTCAGCGTTGTTGCGCCATCCAGCCGGGCGGCAATAACGTACTCCTTTTCCAGCTCGTCATGCACCATGCTATAGATTGAACGCACCATACGCGGCAGCAGCGCCAGCCAGACGGCAAACATGGCGTGTGACAAACTTGGCCCGGCAAATGCTACGACAATAATCGCCAGTAGCAACGAAGGAATCGCCAGCAAAGTATCCAAAATATGGTTAAGAACGGCTGAACGTAGGCCATGTGTCGCACCGGCGAAGGTACCGAGCACCAGACCGCAGATCGTCGCGGAAAATGTCACGACAAATGCGCCGCCAACGGTGGGCGCAGCACCGCTCAATAATCGACTTAACACGTCGCGCCCGAGATCGTCCGTACCGAGGAAGAAAGAAACTTCGCCATAACGCGACCATGATGGCGGCAGTAGCTGATAACCGAGAAATTGCTGATCGATGCCATAAGGCGCAAACCAGCCGCCAAAAATACACAGCACAGCCAGCCCCGCGCAACCGTACAAGCCGACCATCGCAGAGGCATCACTGTAGAATTTGCGCCAGGCGGTACGTAGCGTACCTGGCGGACGTTTCTCGCTGTATACGCTATCGTAAGGCATATGGACTCACTTTAATATTATTAACCATGCTTTGGTTCCCTTTTCTTTTCCCTTGAATATCAATACGTTTATCGTCGTTTTTATTCTGATTTTGTTTAGTTTGCTTCGATTTTATAGTATCAATTTAAGCAAAATGTGTACACTAATGTGTATACGCTGGCTCGTGGAGTGTACACATTGCTTACCGATACAAAATTAAGAAAAGCACTAGGCAAAAAGCGAGACAAAATTGAAGTCGTTTCTGACGCTATGGGCCTGAACGTTCGGCTGTCTACTTCCGGCAGTATAACATTCTTTTACCGTTACCGATGGAACGGTAAAGCCGCTCAATTGGCAATCGGGAATTACCCGACCGTATCGTTATCTCACGCACGCAAACGCAGGCAGCAATTCAGAGCATGGTTAACTGAAGGACTTGATCCGCGATGTCAGGTTGCTCTGGAAAAGCAGAAAAAAGCCGAAGCACTCACAGTGAGCGAAGCATTTGATTATTGGGAAAAGAACTATTGCATTCCCGAAGGATTAAGAAAGGTAAAGGTTAACCGGAGGGATTTTAATAACCATATCGCGCCAGTTCTTGGAAATAAGGTTGTTGATCAGACAACGAAAGAACAGTGGCTTAGCCTGTTTGACTCTATGGGAAGAAGGGTAGTTACAGGCCAGATGCTGGGGTTAATGCAGCGGACGTTTCGGTTTTGCTCAAACAGGGGAGTGATTAATACAAATCCAGTTGAGACCTTAAGGCGCTCGGATGTTGGTCTTACTGCTGCATCTAAGGACAGAATATTAAGTGATGAGGAAATCAAAATAGTCTGGTCTACGCTGCCTGAATTGGCGCGCAGGCAAATGATGATCGTTAAATTTTTGCTGATGACAGGATGCCGAAGTGCAGAGATAAGAACTGCAAAGTGGGAGTGGTTTGATTTCAACGAGGGGACATGGACTATTCCAGCAAGTGATTACAAAACCGGGAAATCAGTAAGGCGAGCACTGCCTGTTGCTGCGGTAAGGATGATGGAATCAATAAAAGCAACATCCGTGTCAAAGCATGTTGTTACACTGTCACGCTATAAGGGGCCAGAAGATGACAGGCCGCCACAGCAGCCCAATATTGCTTTATTGTCCGCTCAGATAGTTGCCAAAACGGGGATGAAAACCTGGTCGCTTCATGATCTGAGAAGAACGGTTGCAACCCGACTTTCTGAACTGGGGGCTCCACCACATGTGATCGGAAAGTTGCTAGGACATCATATGTCAGGTGTTATGGCGCGTTACAACCTTCACGATTATCTTGATGACCAAAAGTACTGGCTTTCTGTGTGGCAAGATTATCTTGAGAAGTTGATTGGGCGCCCTTTGTTTTGACTCCTGTATTCGCCTATTCTTATTTCAGCAAATACATGTCGAAACAGTACAACGACAAGCCTCCAGCTCTGGAGGGGAAGCCCTGTGAACTGTGCGCAGGCGGTATATAAAAAAACGGCAATGATGACACCGGGATAACCCCGGTGAATTTAGACCAATTTGTAGTAGAATACGCTTCGGAATTATCAGGAAAAGAATATGCTATGAACCCTTATATTTATCTTGGCGGTGCAATACTTGCAGAGGTTATTGGAACAACCTTGATGAAGTTTTCAGAAGGCTTTACACGGTTATGGCCCTCTGTAGGTACAATCATTTGTTATTGTGCATCATTTTGGTTATTAGCGCAGACACTGGCTTATATTCCAACGGGAATTGCTAATGCTATCTGGTCAGGTGTTGGTATCGTGCTGATTAGCTTACTGTCCTGGGGAATTTTCGGTCAACGATTAGATCTTCCTGCCATTATAGGTATGATGTTGATTTGTGCCGGAGTGTTGGTCATTAACTTGTTGTCACGAAGTGCGACACATTAAATAAAATATAATTTCACTTCATCGAGTAAAAAGCTTGCCCGCATTTTTATGTGGGCAATTTTTTAAGCTTAACGTGGTAGACATTCGTTTGAGCAACTAAAATTATCGCCGGTTTTTTTAGATAAAATCAATGTAATCTATGCATATAATGGCTCATGAAACATATCATTTCGCAATCATGATTGTTTTTGCATGAACGTTGCGCCTTTCTGCATAAAGAGCCAAAGCAATATCCAATAAAATAACGATAGGTCATAACAAAGAGGTTTTTATGAAAAAACTTATCGTTTCAAGTGTCTTGGCATTAATAACATTCTCGGCGCAGGCGGCACCATTTCAGGTCACAAGTAGCGAAATCAAAAATGGAGAGTCGCTTTCAAAGGCACATGTATTTTCGGGATTTGGTTGTGAGGGAGAGAATATATCACCTTCATTAAGCTGGTCTGGTGCGCCTCAGGGAACGAAAAGTTTTGCTGTGACGGTTTATGATCCAGATGCACCGACTGGTAGCGGATGGTGGCACTGGACCGTAGTCAATATTCCAGCAACAGTAACATCTTTGCCTGTTGATGCCGGGCGGCGTGATGGTACAAAACTTCCCGCCGGGGCTGTTCAGGGGCGAAATGATTTTGGTTATGCGGGATTCGGTGGGGCATGTCCTCCTGCAGGAGATAAGCCACACCATTATCAGTTTAAAGTCTGGGCGCTTAAAACGGATAAAATTCCTGTTGATTCTCATTCCAGTGGAGCATTAGTTGGTTATATGCTTAACGCGAATAAAATAGCAACCGCTGAAATAACTCCTGTTTATGAGATAAAGTAAGGTAAAAGTATGCTGGTAAAAGGTAGGGCTAACCTGAGAATTGAAGAAATACGGATGCATAAACGTCACGAAATTCATAGAGTTAAGCCCATTATGCCAGCTTTATGTCGTATCCGTCAGGGGACGAAAATCATCAATTGGGAAACACATAGTTTAACTGTTGATAATAATCAAATAGTATTATTCCCCAGCGGATACGAATTTTATATTGCGAATTATCCAGAAGCCGGTCTTTATCTTGCAGAAATGCTTTACCTTCCCATAGACCTGATGGAAAGATTCCGAAATATTTACGCGGTAACCCCTCTGGCGCGTCACACAACCGGACTCTGTATACCTCAGAATCCCGAGTTGATCTATTGCTGGGAGCAGCTAAGAACATCTGTTTCCCGGGGTTTTTCAACTCAACTTCAGGAACACTTAGCAATGGGCGTTCTCCTTTCATTAGGCGTAAATAATGTTAACTATTTATTTTTATCAGATAGTAAACAACCATTAATTAACCGTTGCTATAACTTGCTTGTATCTGATCCAGGCGCAAAATGGACCGCAGACAAAGTTGCGCGACATCTCTATATTTCTGTATCCACATTACATCGTCGTCTGGCAAACGAGGGCGTAAGTTTTCAAAGTATACTGGACGATGTGAGATTAAATAATGCTCTGTCTACTATACAAACCACGTTGAAACCAATTAGTGAGATAGCCAGAGAAAATGGTTATAAATGTCCTTCACGTTTTACTGAGAGGTTTCATAACCGTTTTAAAATAACCCCAAGAGAACTAAGAAAAGCGGCCAAAGAATAAAATATTTCATTAAGACTATGCGATAGTGCCGATTTTTTTAAAGCGTTCCAGCATAATCATACCACCGGAGTCTGAACAACTCCGGTGGCTTCTGTGTTAAATTGCACAGTTCACTACCAATCGATTGGTATCGTTGATAGTAATGGTTAAGTTAACTACTTGCTAAAATATCCAGCTCTGAACTGTGTCCGTAGCGAATATTCCTGACGTCAGAGAGAATAGATATTTAATCACTTAATGGAAACCAGTCAGTTCCCCTGGAGGCCTGAATTTCATCCCATAATTTATCCGGGATTGTTAATTCAGGAACCTGCTTTGGATTAAGTGCTGTTTTAATTTCATGACTTCTCCCTGTTTCAGCTAAAGTAACCCATTCCGGGTTAATGACCAGCCCCTTACCGATCGCAACAAGCGGCAGACCAACGGAAATTGCTTCCTGAGCCTGATTCGGCGTACGTATTTTACCCGCTGCGATCACTGGTACTCTTCCTGCGATGTGATCTAAAATCAGCTCAATTATTCGTGGTCCGTTTGGTGACTCAATAGGGCGGCTTTCGTTAACACTGACCAGTGAGGTATGTATATACGAAATACCCGACGAGATTAATCGATCCAGTAGTTTATAAGTATCCTCAATCCGCAGACCACCTTTTGCGGATTCTTCAGGAGATATTCTGTATCCTATGGCAAAGGGTTTTGTCGCATATTCGTATACAGTATTTTTTACTTCCTGTAACACAGCCAGAGGGAAACGCATACGCCCTTCGAGATCTCCGCCCCAACGGTCAGTACGCTGGTTAAATAGAGGAGAAAAGAAATTCTGAAGCAGAAACCCATGTGCGCCATGAAGCTCAACGCCATCAAAGCCTGCTTTAATAGCCCTTTTTGTGACGTCTCCGAATGCCCTGATAGTTTCCAGAATCTCGTTTTCAGTCATTTCCCTGCTTTGGACTTCTTTCTTCATAAAGTCACCAGACTTGATGTTTGATGCACTGGCACTAATGACATCATTATTCGGTACAAGCTCTGGAATAGCTTTATTACCGGCATGAAAAATCTGTAGGATAGCCGGAGCTCCACCACTTTTTGCCGCTGTCGCCAGTTCTTCAAGACTTTTCATGAAACGATCATCATATGCGGCAAATTCATTAGTAAATCCAATACCGCTTGGAGTGACATAGGTACATCCTGTTATTACCAGACCAATATTTTGTGAGCGACGTTTATAAAATTCCAGTTCTTGCTGAGATATAGTTCCATCAGGATTAGCTGACCAGGTCGTCATCGGCGCCATAACGATACGATTACGTAACTTGATTTTATCTGTCAGCATAAAAGGTGAAAACAGTGATGAATATTTATTTGTCATAACAATACCTCAGAGATGCTTACCTGATTTTTTGATGTGTTTATTTGATATGATTAACGTTATCTTTGTATCGTTTTATTTTGATAATACATCGAGTGTCAGTGAGAAATTTAGCTGCTGGTTCTAATGTCAGTGTTTTTGTATCTTATAGCAGTGGGTTGAAAATCAGGGAGATAATCAATCTCCCTGTAGTATTCTTACAAATGTGTTTTATAAAAAGGAATTAATTTATCAAGTGCTTGTTTTACTGGTTCTGGCTTATCATACAGGTCGTAATGAGAATAACCTTCAACAACAACCAGCTCTTTATGTTTTGACGCAGCCCGACCAATAATTTCACAGCCGTCGCGATATGCACCAAAAGCGCCCACTCTATCTCCCACAACAACCATCAAGGGTTGAGTTAATAGCACTTCTGCAAGATGGAATGCATCCCATCCAACGGCAACAGTCTGGTGAGAAAATAGCGAACGATTTACCCCATTCGGTGCACAGCCTCGTGGTGAACGATAATATTCTGTGGCTTCAAAAAGATCTATTTCCGTTAATCCCGCTTCAAGCGCAGCATTCGGAGAGGAGGGGAGTAAATCATCTACGCGAAGTTTAGCGCCGTTAGCTTCATCTGTTCTTTGTTGCGCCATTGCTTCGAGCGCGCCAATGGGATTAAATGCCGTAAACCCTTCACGCATAAGACGCCCGTAGTTTGCGCCAGTGACAGTACCGATGGCTTTAATTCGACGTTCTGTCATTGCGGCATTAATGGCATATCCACCGCCACCGCAAATACCCAGTACGCCAATACGCCCGGCATCAACGTAAGGTAAGGTTGTGAGGTAATCAACGACAATGCTGAAGTCTTTTACCCGCATTGTTGGATCTTCCAGATAACGTGGTTCTCCGCCACTGCTTCCCTGAAAACTGGCGTCGAAAGCAATTACGATAAAGCCCGCTTTTGCCAATGCGGCACCATAGACGCTACCTGATGTCTGTTCCTTGCAGCTTCCAATTGGATGAGCGCTGATTATTGCGGGATATTTTTTTTCGCTATCGAAATCATCAGGGAAATAGATATCAGCCGCTATATCCCAGTAGGTGTGTTTTATTGAAACAGTTTTCATTTCAAGCTCCGGGGATTTGCCTAAACAGGTTTAAATATCGTTGCTATTTTCTACAACAGGCATTCGTGCTTATATCGCGAACGGCATAATAGTATGGCTTGTATTGGTTATCATCAATGGTCTAATATCTATCACAGTGTTAAGCTAAGGTTTACAATGAATGAAAATAGAACCTTCAATTCTGCCTTCTCTCGCCTGGTTCGCACTGATTGTTCGGGCCGGGAGTTTCTCCAGAGCTGCTTCTGAAATGGGGATCACACGGGCCGCGTTGTCCCAGAATTTAAAATCTCTTGAGGAACGTCTGAACACAAAACTGATTTACCGCACGACGCGTAATATGTCGCTTACCGAGGAGGGACAGCGTTTGTATGACGTGCTGGTGTCGGCTTTTGGGCAGATTGATGATGCTCTGAAAGATGTCGGTGATACCCAACTTGAACCGACAGGTCTACTAAGAATAAACTCTTCCCGTGTTGCAGCAAGGATGCTTGTTGAGCCTCATATCTGCGAGTTTCTTACTCGTTATCCAAAAACTAAAATAGAACTCATTATGGATGATGGCTTGTCTAACATTATTGCTGAGGGCTGTGATGCGGGGATTCGTCCTGGACAGGGGCTGGATGAACATATGACAGCCGTTCCTGTCTCTCCTCTTATTAAACTGATTACCGTAGCATCTCCAGATTATTTAAGGAAATACGGTATTCCTGAAACGCCTTACGAATTGAGTAACCATAATTGCCTTCGATTACGGCATAAAACGAGTGGCGCACTCTCACCGTGGGAGTTTTCTTATATTAGCGGAAATAATGAAAAGTTCGAAATTGAGGCATCAGGTAGGTATATTGCTAATGATGATGAAAGCATGATTCGGATGGCTATTAATGGGGCAGGCATCATTCAGCATCTCGATTTTGCAATAGCTGAACAAATCGATGCGGGTAAATTACAGCCGATTCTTCAGGACTGGGCCGTTTCATTTCCTGGGTTTTATATTTATGTCTCTTCGCGAGTGAGGATGCCTTCTAAAGTCCGCGCTTTTATAGATTTTATGGTTGAGAAAAGATTAAGCCTCAAGAGTAATAGTTGATTATTAATGGCCCCGCCCGGAGAAGGGCGGGGTTTTTACAATCTGATTGATATGTGTATAAAAATCAGATTGTCTCATTTAGTTAATGATTTCTGTTTATGCGTGAGTTAGCGTAAGGCATACCACTCCTTATGTTTCAGAGGGTTAGCCATAGCCCCCAAAATATCAGAAATAACGTTAACAATAATAACCAGCGAACCACACACCATTACACCGGCGGAAATTGCCGCGTAATCCTGCTGGCGAATAGCGTTAATTAACCAGCGCCCCAGACCTGGCCAGCTAAAGACCATTTCGGTGATCATCGCCAGGGTCAGCATGGTGGAAAACTGAAGTCCCAGACGGGGGATGACGGGCGGCAACGCGTTATGCAGTACATGGCGACGTAGAATGGTAAAACGTGACAAACCGCGAGTTGCCGCCGCTTTAACATAGTTCTGGTCATACACTTCGATAGTGCTGATACGCATCAGGCGGATCACTTCGGTGGTTGGCGCTACCGACAGAGTTATCACCGGCAGCACCATATGGCGAAATGCGCTCATAATCATTTCATCACGCCACGGGGAGTGTGAAAGCCATGCATCAATCAGCGCAAAACCGGTGACAGGTTTCACTTCATAAAGCAGGTCGAAGCGACCTGAAACCGGCAGCCAGCCCAGCGTAAGGGAGCAAAACAGCGTCAACAGCAGCGCCAGCCAGAAAACCGGAATTGAAAAACCCAGCAGGGCGATGGCGTTGATCAAATTATCCTGCCACTTATGCCGCATGATCCCTGCAATCATCCCTACCGGGATCCCTACAATCAGTGCAAACCCAAAAGCGAGAATGCACAGTTCCATTGTCGCCGGAAAAACCTCTTTTAGCTGTTCGGCAATAGACTGACCATTAATGCTGGAAACACCGAAATCCCAGTGAATCAAACCGTTAAACCAGAATATCCAGGCATTCCACAAGGAAGCGCCCTGTAGCGGCGCATGTGGCGTGAAATAACTCAAACTGAAACCGACAAAGGTCAGTAAGAATAAAGTCACGATCAATAATAAAATACGACGTAAGGTGAAGATAATCATGGTTTTTTCACCTCATTCTGTTTCTCTCGATATACCCCTGCGAAGGAGGCGTTACCGAACGGGCTAAGTACCAGACCTTTGATATCGTAACGGTAGGCCTGTAAGCGTAATGACGAGGCTAATGGCAAAACAGGCAGTTCCTGCGCCAGAATGTTTTGCGCTTCATCATAGGCTTCTATACGTGCCGCCAGTTGCTGTGAGGAAAGGGCCTTACGCAACACGCTGTCGAATTTCGGATCGCACCAGTGAGCAAGATTGGTCTGTGAGTGGATTGCCGCGCAGCTAAGTAATGGACGGAAGAAGCTGTCCGGGTCATTACTGTCCGTCGCCCAACCGGATAATGTCAGATCATGACTCATATCCATTAATCGCGCCTCCTGAAAACGGCCTTCTACTGGCACAATTACTACTTTTACGCCGACTTGCGCCATATCCGCCTGAATCAGTTCGGCGGTCTTTAGCGGACTGGGGTTCCACGCCTGCGAGCGTGTTGGCACCCACAGTTTTAGCGTTAAGTTTTCCAGCCCTAACGCTTTCAGTTGTTCGCGTGATTTTGCCGGATTGTATTCGGTAATCTTAGCCTCATTATCATAAGCCCATGAGGCGCGCGGTAAAATAGAGGCCGCAGTTTCAGCCGTACCGTAATAGATAGATTGCATCAAACGTTGATTATTGATCGACAATGCCAGCGCATGGCGTACTGCCGGGTTATTCAACGGCGGTTTGGCGGTATTAAAAGCCAGATAGGCGATGTTCATTCCCGGGCGTAGCGTTAAACGCAGGCGTGGGTCGTCGCGCAAAATAGATAACTGGCTGGCGGCTGGCCATGCCAGTACGTCACATTCGCCGGTTAATAATTTCGACAAACGTCCGGTACCGCCAGAACCTAAATCCACCACCACCTGGGGCATCAACGGTTTGCCTCGCCAGAACTCATCATGACGTTGTAAGCGAATATATTGCCCGGCGCGATTTTCCGACAGTTTATACGGTCCGGTGCCGACTGGCTGGCGGTCGAGCAGCTCCTGGCGATCTTCTTTTTCCAGCTTTCCGGCGTATTCCGCGGACATCACCGACGCATAATGGGTTGCCAGATGCCACAAAAAGGAAGCGTCCGGCTGTGCCAGACGAAACTCAACGGTATAGTTATCCAGCTTGCGCACGCTTTTTACGTTATCGGCAAATTGCAGGCTGTCGAAATAGGGGAAGTTACTGCCGTTGACGTTATGCCACGGGTTATTGCGATCAAAAATCCGCTGGAAGGTAAATACCACATCATCGGCATTCATTTTGCGGCTGGGGGTAAACCATGCGGTTTGTTGAAACGGTACATCGCGACGTAAGTGGAAGCGATAGGTTGCGCCGTTGTCGAGCACTTCCCAGCTTTCGGCAAGCTCCGGCATCAGACGATAAGTGTAGGGATCGACATCCAATAGCCGATCATAGAATTGGGCGGCAAGGGTATCGACAATTAACCCACTGCTCGCTTTGGATGGGTTAAAGGTGTTGACCTGTCCACTAACGCAATAGACAAAACCGCTGTCGCGGATATCAGCATGCGGGGCGGGCTCAGGTGCTGCTATTGCCTGACTACTCACAAGTCCAGCAATCACCAAAAGAGACGATAATACCTGGCGCATAATATTAAGAAATTTTATGTAAAGAAGCTATCTTACTAATATTTAATGACATTTGCCATTACCGTTTGTGTTCAGGGGTATCTACGAAGACCGTGTGATTGGTCGTTGCACAGGTGGCGTCGCCGATTGTTCAACATTCGTACCCATGATTTCTTTATAACTATAACTCACAGAATAATTTAGCGGGACACAGTACGGTACGGATCGTAAGAAACCAATTGGAACTGGCTCATATTGTCGACAATGTGTGTCTCATTTTTAGCCGGATGCGGCGTGATGATGAACGGCTTATCTGGCTTACAATACTGACTGAGCATCCGCAATTAAACGATTACTCATTACCCCATTGATTCAAAAACTCTGCGATCTCATCAATGCGAGAGGGATGAATCCCCGCTTCAGTAGCCATTTCATGCCGGGCTTCTTCGCTGATCTCTTCATTATTCATTAATCGGGTGAGCAGTAACTGGAAGTAGTGGGCCAGCGCTGTGCGTTCAGAGTCTGCGACAGGTTTGACGCATTCGGTCGCGTACTCATCGGCAATATCAAAATATTTCAGTGGGATATCGTGGTTCATTGTTTGCCCCTGGGGTTAATGCGCTAAGCACAGGGGCGGATGATAGCACTCGTGATCCGGGTCATACATCTTTTTATCGATAATGACGCGGCGCATTGCCTCTGGCAGGACAATGCGTCGCGTATCCACGCATTACGTCTCGCTAACCGGCGTTCTGTCGCCATCATACAATGGTACTTTGCGATAGCGGCGGATCAGGTACCACAAATATGCGCCGCCTAACGAGGCCCACACCAGGCCCAGCGTTAGCGATGTCGACTCCAGATTTACCCACAACACGCCTACTGTCAGTGCGCCAACTAGCGGCATTAATAAATAGTGGAAGTGTTCCTTCCAGCTTTTATTCATCCCTTTACGCCGCCAGAAGTGGTTGAATACCGATAAATTAACGAAGGTAAACGCCACCAATGCGCCAAAATTAATCAACGCCGTGGCGGTGACTAAATCAAAGAACAGCGCCGACAACGCCACAATCCCGACCATAATGACGTTCAGTGCCGGAGTCCGCCATTTCGGATGAACGTAGCCAAATATGCGTTCAGGGAACACATTGTCACGCCCCATCACATACAACAGGCGCGATACGCTGGCATGTGACGCCAGGCCAGACGCTAATGTATTCACAAAGGTCGTACAGAGGAAAATTGACTGGAACAGCTTGCCGCCGACGTACAGTGCAATCTCCGGCAGTGCGGCATCCGGGTCTTTAAAGCGACTGATATCCGGGAAGAAAAGCTGCATAAAGAAAGATGCCGCAATGAAGATAATCCCGCCGTAAACCGCCGTCAGGAAAATAGCTTTCGGGATCACGCGCGCGGCGTCCGGCGTTTCTTCCGAAAGCGTCGTCACCGCATCGAAACCGAGGAACGAGAAGCAGACAATCGTCGCGCCGGTAATAATCGGGATCAGATGCGCGTTCTCGCTGATAAATGGCTGTAGCGACCAGACAGTGCCAACGCCTTCACCTTTATGCAGCCCCTGAACCACCAGGAAGATGAACACCACCATAATGGAGATTTGCACCAGGACAAACAGGGTATTGAAATTGGCGACCAGGTTAACGCTCTTCAGATTCGCGGCGGTTAAAATCGTTACGAACGTCACCACCCACACCCACGGCGGCACTTCCGGGAAGAGGGCGGAAAGATAGATCTTTGCTAATAATACGTTGATCATCGGCAAAAAAAGGTAATCCAGCAATGATGACCAGCCGACCATAAAGCCGACGTGCGGATTAATCGATTTTTGCGCATAGGTGTAAGCTGAACCGGCTTCCGGGAACTGACGAACCAATTTGCCGTAGCTGATAGCGGTAAACAGCACGCCTGCCAACGCCAGTAAATAAGATGCCGGGACATGACCGTCGCTAATGCCGGATACAATGCCAAAAGTATCAAATACGGTCATCGGTGTGAGATAAGCCAGCCCCATCATCACCACCTGCCACAATTTTAGCGATTTTCGCAGGCGGGTTTTGCCGGGTTGCGCAGCAATATCAAATGGTGAATTAATAGCCATAATTGCTGCCTCCACTGCGTAATAAGGTTTGCGGTCGTATCGACCTGAAATCAAACCTGTTTAGCAGGGGAAGCAAAGGGGGCGGCGGGGTACACTCGGTCGTGGGGAGGGCGCATACGCAGCCTCCCTCGCCATGCGGGAATTTCATCATTGGCATCATCTCATTTCCTCGTCATTGTCTTAATCGTTAACGGAAGCCCGTTGCCGCCTGCACTCCATAACGCGACATCCGGGAAATGTCTGGATTACCAGCAAATGTCAGACTTGGCTCCGCTCAGGTCGGTGATACAAGCCCCGCAAGGAGCCACTACGCGTTTTTCAACATCCACTCAATTTCTGTTTCTGTGATGAGACGCTCAAATTGCAATAACTCATCGTTTTTGCAAGCGTGATACACATGGCAGAAACGCTCACCTAAATAGCGGCGCAGGTGATCATTCTCGATAAACTCCCACAGCGCGTCGCTCTGACGAATCGGGAAGGGTAAGCCTTCCTGTTCCAGCCCGTTGCCTTCCACTTCTTCCTGTAATGGCAGCTCATTATCTAAACCGTGCAAAATACCGGCGAAAATCGCCGCCATCACCAGATATGGGTTAGCATCCGCCCCCGCCACGCGGTATTCCACGCGGTGGTTATGACGGTCGCCGCACGGGATCCGCAGGGCGACGGTGCGGTTGTTATGGCCCCATGATGCCTGTGTCGGCACATACATACCCGGCTGGAAGCGACGATATGAATTTACGTTCGGCGCCAGCAACGCCATTGACGAAGGCATCAGGTCGATCATTCCAGCGAGCATCTTTTTCAGCAGCGGCGAATCTTCGCCTTCCGCGTCAGACAACACGTTTTCGCCACGGTTATTTTGCATGCTGATATGGATATGCATCCCGCTGCCCGCATGCTCTTCATACGGCTTGGCCATAAAAGTGGCGTGCATCTTATGCTTTTCTGCCATCAGACGCACCAGACGTTTTAACGCCAGCGCATCATCGCAGGCTTCCAGCACGTTATCGGTATGGTAAAGGTTGATTTCAAACTGACCCGGCGAGGCTTCGGCAACCGCGCCATCTGCGGGAATTAGCTGTAATTGCGCCAGTTCATCAATATCATTAAGTACATCAGCGAAGTGGTTGAGGTTATCGACAGAATAGACCTGGCTTTGAGTGTTGCGATCATCGGTGCCGGGCGCGCAGGGCGGTTGCAAATATCCTTCGGCGTCGCGCTGGCGATCCAGTAAATAGAACTCCAGCTCTACCGCTACGACCGGGAACAGCCCGCGTTGGCGAAGCTGCTGCCACAGGCGGTTGAGTACGTTCCGCGGCTCAACGTCAAAGGGAGCGCCATCTTCATCGACCATGGTCAGGAGCATCTGACCGATATATTCCGGGTCTGCGGCAGAAGGGGTTAAGGAACCGAGAACAGGAACACAGGTACGATCCGGCTCGCCCATATCCTGACCCAGACCTGCTTCTTCTACTACGTTGCCCAGAATATCCATCGCAAAGACGGAGGCCGGGAAGTAGCATCCTTTTTCCAGCTTCATCAGACTTGACACCGGGACGCGCTTTCCGCGAAAGCTGCCATTCAGATCCGTAAGCAGTACATCAACATATTGTGTCTTCGGGTTGCGCTCCAGGTAGCGTTTCACTTCCTGCGTAAAGGCGCTACCCCGCCTCTCTTCTGACTGCTGAACAAAGTTCTCTACTTCAACGATATTGGTTTCCATGATTCTTCGCCTTTGGTTTTGTTTTCCGCTTGTGATGAAAGCGTAAAATATAATGACCACTCTTCGAATCTGTATGCAAACTAAATGTTTGTCAAATGTTAAATTGAGTTTACAAAAAAGAAAACTCACTGCTAGATTGAAGAAATATTGAACATAAAGGTCATTTAAACCGCAGCAATGGCGATAATTTATTCCACTTTGTGAGATTGAGCATGGAAAATATAATGAACAATCCTGTTATCGGTGTCGTAATGTGCAGGAACAGGCTTAAGGGTCATGCGACCCAGACTCTGCAAGAAAAGTACCTGAATGCCATTATTTACGCGGGTGGTTTGCCGATTGCGCTGCCACATGCGCTGGCGGAGCCCGCATTACTTGAAGAACTTCTGCCGAAACTCGATGGCATTTATCTTCCTGGTAGTCCCAGCAATGTGCAGCCGCACCTATATGGTGAAAACGGCGATGAGCCTGACGCCGATCCCGGGCGTGATCTTCTGAGCATGGCGTTAATTAATGCTGCACTCGAAAGGCGTATCCCCATTTTCGCCATCTGCCGAGGGTTACAGGAACTGGTGGTGGCAACCGGAGGTTCGCTGCATCGCAAGCTGTGCGAACAGCCTGAATTGCTGGAACATCGTGAAGATCCCGAACTGCCGGTTGAGCAGCAATATGCGCCGTCGCACGAAGTTCAGGTTGAAGAGGGGGGATTACTGTCTGCACTGTTACCTGAATGTAGCAACTTTTGGGTAAACTCTCTGCATGGACAAGGGGCGAAGGTCGTCAGCCCGCGATTACGCGTTGAGGCTCGTTCGCCGGATGGCCTGGTTGAGGCGGTAAGCGTCATCAATCATCCTTTCGCGCTGGGCGTACAGTGGCACCCGGAATGGAACAGTAGCGAGTACGCGCTTTCGCGTATATTGTTCGAGGGCTTTATCACCGCTTGTCAGAACCATATCGCTGAAAAACAGCGGCTCTGACCACCACAGTTAAGGAAATGCAAATATGAGTGATGAGGGACTGGCGCCAGGAAAACGCTTGTCGGAAATCCGCCAGCAGCAGGGGCTTTCACAACGTCGTGCCGCCGAACTCTCTGGGCTGACGCACAGTGCTATCAGTACGATAGAACAGGATAAAGTCAGCCCCGCCATCAGTACGTTGCAAAAACTACTGAAGGTGTATGGATTGTCACTCTCGGAATTCTTTTCCGAGCCGGAAAAACCTGATGAGCCGCAGGTCGTCATTAATCAGGACGACTTGATTGAAATGGGCAGTCAGGGTGTGTCGATGAAGTTAGTGCATAACGGTAACCCGAATCGCACGCTGGCGATGATATTTGAAACTTACCAGCCGGGAACAACCACTGGAGAAAGAATTAAGCATCAGGGTGAGGAAATAGGCACTGTACTGGAAGGTGAAATTGTTCTGACCATTAATGGTCAGGATTACCACCTCGTCGCGGGGCAAAGTTATGCCATTAATACTGGCATCCCGCACAGCTTCAGTAATACGTCGGCAGGCATTTGCCGAATTATCAGCGCCCATACGCCCACCACGTTTTAATCTTTTTGTTCTGTAAGCCGGGTAAGCGCAATGCGCCCGGCAATCCATAAAGAATGTCGCCGGAAATAAACGGGCTTATGGCCTGGGGATCTCTGCGCCCTGACGTTCACAAACGGCATATATCTGATAGACGTGAAACAGGAGTCATAATGAATTTTCATCATCTGGCTTACTGGCAGGATAAAGCGTTAAGTCTCGCCATTGAAACCCGCTTATTTATTAACGGTGAATATACCGCTGCGGCGGAAAATGAAACTTTCGAAACATCTGATCCAGTCACTCAGGCACCGCTGGCGAATATTGCGCGCGGCAAGAGCGCCGACATCGACCGTGCGGTGAGTGCGGCGCGTAGCGTATTTGAACGCGGCGACTGGTCGCAGGCCGCCCCGGCAAAACGTAAAGCGGTGCTGAATAAACTCGCTGATTTAATGGAAGCCCACGACGAAGAACTGGCGCTGCTGGAAACTCTCGACACCGGTAAACCGATTCGTCACAGCCTGCGTGATGATATTCCCGGCGCGGCACGCGCCATTCGCTGGTACGCCGAAGCAATTGATAAAGTGTATGGCGAAGTGGCCACCACCAGTAGCCATGAACTGGCGATGATCGTGCGCGAACCGGTCGGCGTGATTGCTGCCATCGTACCGTGGAACTTCCCGCTGCTGCTGACCTGCTGGAAACTCGGTCCGGCGCTGGCGGCGGGGAACAGCGTTGTCCTGAAACCGTCCGAAAAATCACCGCTCAGCGCGATTCGTCTCGCGGGCCTGGCGAAAGACGCGGGTCTTCCTGACGGCGTGCTTAACGTGGTAACCGGTTTTGGTCATGAAGCGGGCCAGGCGCTATCGCGTCATAACGATATCGATGTTATCGCCTTTACCGGCTCGACCCGTACCGGGAAACAGCTGCTGAAAGATGCGGGCGACAGCAACATGAAACGCGTCTGGCTGGAAGCTGGCGGCAAAAGCGCCAACATCGTTTTCGCTGACTGCCCGGATTTGCAAAAAGCGGCGAGCGCGACAGCCGCAGGTATCTTCTACAACCAGGGCCAGGTGTGCATCGCTGGAACGCGCCTGTTACTGGAAGAGAGCATTGCCGATGAATTCTTAGCCCTGTTAAAACAGCAGGCGCAAAACTGGCTGCCGGGCCACCCGCTTGATCCCGCAACCTCCATGGGCACCTTAATCGACTGCGCCCATGCCGACTCGGTACACAGCTTTATTCGCGAAGGCGAAAGTAAAGGGCAACTGCTGCTGGATGGTCGCAACGCCGGGTTGGCTGCCGCCATCGGCCCGACTATCTTTGTGGATGTAGACCCTAATGCGTCCTTAAGTCGCGAAGAGATTTTCGGCCCGGTGTTGGTAGTCACCCGTTTCACATCAGAAGAGCAGGCGCTACAGCTTGCCAACGACAGCCAGTACGGCCTCGGTGCAGCGGTATGGACGCGCGATCTCTCCCGCGCGCACCGAATGAGCCGCCGCCTGAAAGCCGGGTCCGTCTTCGTCAATAACTACAACGACGGCGATATGACCGTGCCGTTTGGCGGTTACAAGCAGAGCGGCAACGGTCGCGACAAATCCCTGCATGCCCTTGAAAAATTCACCGAACTGAAAACCATCTGGATAAGCCTGGAGGCCTGAAATGACCGAACATACCAGCAGTTACTATGCCGCCAGTGCGAATAAATACGCGCCATTCGACACGCTGAATGAGTCAATCACCTGTGATGTTTGCGTGGTTGGCGGCGGTTATACCGGGCTTTTCTCCGCGCTGCATCTGGCAGAAGCGGGATTTGACGTGGTGGTGCTGGAGGCCTCACGCATCGGCTTCGGCGCCAGCGGGCGCAACGGCGGGCAGCTTGTAAACTCCTACAGCCGCGACATCGACGTTATCGAAAAAAGCTACGGCATAGACACCGCCCGTATGCTTGGCAGCATGATGTTTGAGGGCGGCGAGATCATCCGCGAGCGCATCAAACGTTATCAGATTGATTGCGACTACCGCCCCGGCGGCCTGTTTGTGGCGATGAATGATAAACAGCTCGCGACTCTGGAAGAGCAGAAAGAGAACTGGGAACGCTACGGTAATAAACAGCTGGAACTGCTGGACGCCGACGCCATTCGCCGCGAGGTCGCCAGCGATCGCTACACAGGGGCGCTGCTGGATCACAGTGGTGGGCATATCCACCCGTTGAATCTCGCCATTGGCGAAGCCGATGCCATCCGCCTGAACGGCGGGCGCGTGTATGAGCTTTCTGCGGTGACGCAGATCCAGCACAGCACGCCAGCGGTGGTGCGTACAGCCAAAGGCCAGGTGACGGCGAAGTATGTCATTGTCGCCGGGAATGCGTATCTGGGCGATAAAGTGGAGCCGGAACTGGCGAAGCGCAGTATGCCGTGCGGCACCCAGGTGATCACCACTGAGCGGCTTTCCGACGATTTAGCTCGTTCGCTGATCCCGAAAAACTATTGCGTGGAAGACTGTAATTATCTGCTCGATTACTACCGTCTTACCGCCGACAACCGCCTGCTGTACGGCGGCGGCGTGGTGTACGGTGCGCGCGACCCGGACGACGTTGAGCGCCTTGTGGTGCCGAAACTACTGAAAACTTTCCCGCAGCTAAAGGGCGTGAAAATTGATTATCGCTGGACGGGCAACTTCCTGCTGACTCTGTCGCGCATGCCGCAGTTTGGTCGCCTCGATACCAACATCTATTACATGCAGGGCTACAGCGGACACGGCGTCACCTGTACCCATCTTGCCGGGCGTTTGATTGCTGAACTGCTGCGCGGCGACGCCGAACGTTTCGATGCCTTCGCCAATCTGCCGCATTACCCGTTCCCCGGCGGGCGCACGCTGCGCGTGCCGTTTACCGCGATGGGCGCGGCTTATTACAGCCTGCGCGATCGTCTGGGCGTTTAATTTCCGATTAACCGTGAAGAGTCAAAAGGTGTGAAACATGAGCAACAATGAATTCCATCAGCGTCGTCTTTCTGCCACCCCACGCGGGGTTGGCGTGATGTGTAACTTCTTCGCCCAGTCGGCTGAAAACGCCACGCTGAAGGATGTTGAGGGCAATGAGTACATCGATTTCGCCGCAGGTATTGCGGTGCTGAATACCGGGCATCGCCACCCTGAACTGGTGGCGGCGGTGGAGCAGCAGCTGCAACAGTTTACCCACACCGCGTACCAGATTGTGCCGTATGAAAGCTACGTCACCCTGGCGGAGAAAATCAACGCCCTTGCCCCGGTGAGCGGGCAGGCTAAAACCGCGTTCTTCACCACCGGTGCTGAAGCGGTTGAGAACGCGGTGAAAATCGCCCGCGCCCATACCGGACGCCCTGGCGTGATTGCGTTTAGCGGCGGCTTTCACGGTCGCACGTATATGACTATGGCGCTGACCGGAAAAGTCGCGCCGTATAAAATCGGCTTCGGCCCGTTCCCTGGTTCGGTGTATCACGTGCCGTATCCGTCAGATTCACAGGGCATTTCGACGCAAGATTCTCTCGATGCCATCGAACGCTTGTTTAAATCAGACATCGAAGCGAAGCAGGTCGCCGCCATTATTTTCGAACCGGTGCAGGGCGAGGGCGGTTTTAACGTGGCGCCAAAAGTGCTGGTTTCTGCGATTCGCCGCCTGTGCGATGAGCACGGCATCGTGATGATTGCTGATGAAGTGCAAAGCGGTTTTGCGCGTACGGGTAAACTGTTTGCCATGGATCATTACGCCGATAAGCCGGATTTAATGACTATGGCGAAAAGTCTGGCAGGCGGGATGCCGCTTTCAGGCGTGGTGGGTAACGCGAATATTATGGACGCGCCCGCGCCGGGCGGGCTTGGCGGCACCTACGCCGGGAATCCGCTGGCGGTGGCTGCCGCGCATGCGGTGCTCAACATTATCGACAAAGAATCACTTTGCGAACGCGCGAATCAACTGGGCCAGCGTCTGACACAAACGTTGATTGCAGCTAAAGAAAGCGCTCCGTCTATTGCTGCGGTACGCGGTCTGGGTTCGATGATTGCGGCAGAATTTAACGACCCGCAAACGGGCGAACCGTCAGCCGCCATTGCGCAGAAAATTCAGCAACGGGCGCTGGCGCAGGGCTTGCTACTGCTGACCTGCGGCGCGTATGGCAACGTGATTCGTTTCCTGTATCCACTGACCATCCCGGATGCACAGTTCGATGCGGCAATGACAATTTTGCAGAATGCGCTGAGAGATTAATACGCAGAATCGGAGGCCGCCGCAATAATGCCTGATGCGCTGCGCTTATCAGGCCTACAAACGGCATATTGATAAGACGTTCACGCCGCATCTGGCAAACTACGTTGCCTGACGCCGCTAAATTTGATGCTTTTTCAGCAATGCGCGGAACTGATGATAGGTTAACCCCAGCAATTCAGCCGCGCGTTTCTGGTTAAATTTTCCCTGTTGCAAACTGAGTTGCAGCAACTCTTTTTCCTGTTGCATCTGAAACTCACGTAAATCCAGCGGCAATTCTGGAAGTGATGTGTTTTCAGGGACTGCGAGTGTTTCTTTGGAAGAACTCTGTTTAAAGGGATCAATGATGATGTCATTGAGCGGATAATCGCTGGTGCCGTGGCGATACACTGAACGTTCCACTACGTTTTTCAATTCACGAATATTCCCCGGCCAGCGATAGTTCAACAATGTTTCTCTGGCGCGTTCCGTAAAACCCGGGAACAAAGGCAGCTTGATTTCCCGACACATCTGGATGGCAAAGTGTTCCGCCATCAACATAATGTCGCTTTCGCGCTCGCGCAGTGGCGGCAGTTGCACAACATCGAATGCCAGGCGGTCGAGCAGGTCAGCGCGAAATGTCCCTTCATTGACCATTGCCGGAAGATCGGCATTCGTTGCACATACCAACCGCACATTCACCTGCAATGGCTGACTGCCGCCAACGCGCTCCAGTTCACCGTATTCGATCACGCGCAATAATTTTTCTTGCACCATCATCGGTGCCGTCGCGAGTTCATCAAGAAATAAGGTACCGCCGTCGGCACGTTCAAATCGTCCGGGATGACGTTTTTGCGCACCGGTAAACGCGCCAGCTTCGTGACCAAACAGTTCGGAATCCAGCAAATTTTCATTTAGCGCCGCGCAGTTAAGAGAAATAAACGGTCCTTGCCAACGGGAGGAGAGATAATGCAGGCGGCTGGCGATCAGCTCTTTACCGGTACCGCGCTCGCCGATGATGAGCACCGGTTTGTCCAGCGGTGCGAGATGCGAAACCTGTTCTAACACCTCGAGAAAGCGGTTTGCTTCGCCAAGTAAGTTATCTTTGTATTCTGCCATGATGAAATTCGCCACTTGTTAGTGTAATTCGCTAATTCATCCTGGCATGTTGCTGTTGATTCTTCAATCAGATCTTTATAAATCAAAAAGATAAAAAATTGGCACGCAAATTGTATTAACAGTTCAGCAGGACAATCCTGAACGAAGAAATCAAGAGGACAACATTATGGGTATTTTTTCTCGCTTTGCCGACATCGTGAATGCCAACATCAACACTCTGTTAGAGAAAGCGGAAGATCCGCAGAAACTGGTGCGTCTGATGATCCAGGAAATGGAAGATACGTTGGTTGAAGTGCGTTCCACCTCGGCGCGTGCGTTGGCGGAAAAGAAACAGTTGACTCGCCGTATTGAGCAAGCGTCGGCGCGCGAAGTTGAATGGCAGGAAAAAGCTGAGCTGGCGCTGATGAAAGACAGAGAGGATCTGGCGCGTGCGGCGTTAATTGAAAAACAGAAACTGACCGACCTGATTAAGTCTCTGGAACACGAAGTGACGTTGGTGGACGATACGCTGGCGCGCATGAAGAAAGAGATCGGCGAGCTGGAAAATAAATTGAGTGAAACGCGTGCTCGTCAACAGGCATTAATGTTGCGTCACCAGGCGGCGAACTCTTCGCGTGATGTGCGTCGTCAACTGGATAGCGGCAAACTGGATGAAGCGATGGCCCGTTTCGAATCTTTCGAGCGTCGCATCGACCAGATGGAAGCAGAAGCGGAAAGTCACAGCTTCGGTAAACAAAGATCGTTGGATGAGCAATTTGCCGAGCTGAAAGCTGATGATGCCATCAGCGAGCAACTGGCGAAATTAAAAGCCAAAATGAAGCAAGACAATCAATAATAACACCCAGGCGGCGTCCGAACGCGCCGCCGCTCATCCCTTAAGGAGTACTTATGAGCGCGCTATTTCTGGCTATTCCGTTAACCATTTTTGTACTGTTTGTTTTGCCGATCTGGTTATGGCTGCATTACAGCAACCGTTCCGGTCGCGGTGAATTGTCGCAAAGTGAACAGCAGCGATTAGCGCAACTGGCTGATGAGGCAAAACGGATGCGCGAGCGTATTCAGGCGCTGGAATCCATTCTTGATGCTGAACATCCGAACTGGAGGGATCGTTAATGGCAGGCATTAATCTCAATAAAAAATTATGGCGCATTCCGCAGCAGGGCATGGTACGCGGTGTTTGTGCGGGGATTGCCAGCTATTTTGATGTGCCCGTGAAACTGGTGCGTATCCTCGTGGTGCTGTCGATTTTCTTCGGCCTGGCGCTGTTTACTCTGGTGGCCTATATCATTTTGTCATTTGCGCTTGATCCGATGCCGGACAATATGGCGTTTGGTGAGCAACAACCTTCCAGCAGTGATCTGTTGGATCAGGTCGATCGTGAGCTGGCGGCCAGTGAAACACGCTTACGTGAAATGGAGCGCTATGTCACTTCCGACACCTTCACATTACGAAGCCGCTTCCGTCAATTGTGAGGAAAGTGATGAATACTCGCTGGCAACATGTCGGGCAAAAGGTGAAGCCTGGCTTCAAATTAGCAGGCAAGCTGGTACTTCTTACTGCACTGCGCTATGGCCCGGCGGGTGTCGCTGGCTGGGCGGTAAAATCCGTCGCCCGCCGACCGCTGAAAATGTTATTGGCTGTAGCGCTGGAACCGTTATTAAGCCGGGCGGCCAATAAACTGGCGTGGCGGTATAAAAGGTGAGGGTAGTTTCGCAAAAATTGTTAAATCTAAGGCGTATAATGAATGGCAATTTTCATTCACAGAAGGACGCTTGCATGTTTAAAAAAGGGTTACTTGCGCTGACACTGGTATTTTCACTGCCTGTTTTTGCTGCTGAACACTGGATCGACGTCCGCGTTCCAGAACAATATCAGCAAGAGCACGTTCAGGGGGCCATCAATATTCCTCTGAAAGAAGTGAAAGAGCGTATTGCCGCCGCTGTTCCAGATAAAAGCGATACTGTTAAAGTGTATTGCAATGCCGGACGTCAGTCAGGGCAGGCAAAAGAGATCCTCAACAAAATGGGATATACCCATGTTGAAAACGCCGGTGGTCTGAAAGATATTGAGATGCCGAAGGTTAAAGGTTAATAACTTTACTTATTATGCGGCGTAAATAGCGCCGCTTGTTCATTTGATAAATCAAAATCAACCCACATTATTACCACCTGTATCTCATCTTTTTCTTCAGCTTTCTGGCACAGGACAGCAATGAAGCGACTTAAAAATGAAATTAATGCGCTGGTGAATCGGGGTGTCGACAGACATCTCCGACTGGCCGTAACCGGGCTTAGCCGCAGCGGGAAAACGGCATTTATCACCGCGATGGTCAATCAGTTGCTCAATATTCACGCCGGAGCACGCTTACCACTGTTAAGCGCGGTGCGTGAAGAGCGCTTGTTGGGGGTAAAACGTATTCCCCAGCGTGATTTTGGTATTCCGCGTTTCACCTACGATGAAGGTCTGGCGCAGTTGTACGGCGATCCTCCCGCCTGGCCGACGCCAACGCGCGGCGTCAGCGAAATTCGCCTGGCATTGCGTTATAAATCGAATGACTCGTTGTTGCGTCATTTCAAGGATACCTCCACGCTATATCTGGAGATTGTCGATTATCCCGGAGAGTGGTTACTCGACCTGCCAATGTTGGCGCAGGATTATTTAAGCTGGTCGCGGCAGATGACGGGCCTACTCAATGGTCAACGTGGCGAATGGTCGGCAAAATGGCGAATGATGTGCGAAGGTCTGGACCCATTAGCGCCTGCCGACGAAAACCGACTGGCGGATATTGCCACCGCGTGGACCGATTATCTCCATCATTGCAAACAGCAGGGGCTGCACTTTATTCAGCCAGGTCGCTTTGTTTTGCCGGGAGATATGGCGGGAGCGCCAGCGCTGCAGTTTTTCCCATGGCCGGATGTTGATGCCTGGGGCGAGTCAAAACTGGCGCAGGCCGATAAGCATACCAATGCCGGGATGCTGCGCGAGCGCTTTAATTATTACTGCGAGAAAGTGGTGAAAGGGTTCTATAAAAATCACTTTCTGCGTTTTGATCGCCAGATTGTACTGGTGGATTGCCTGCAACCGCTCAACAGTGGGCCGCAAGCGTTTAATGATATGCGCCTGGCGCTGACGCAACTGATGCAAAGTTTCCACTACGGGCAGCGTACGCTTTTCCGGCGCTTGTTTTCACCGGTTATCGACAAGCTATTGTTTGCCGCCACTAAAGCGGACCATGTGACCATCGATCAGCACGCCAATATGGTTTCATTGCTGCAACAACTGATTCAGGACGCCTGGCAAAATGCGGCATTCGAGGGGATCAGCATGGATTGTCTGGGACTGGCTTCGGTTCAGGCAACCACCAGCGGTATTATCGACGTCAACGGCGAGAAAATCCCTGCTCTGCGCGGCAATCGACTCAGCGATGGGGCGCCGCTGACGGTTTATCCCGGTGAAGTTCCTGCCCGTTTACCTGGTCAGGCATTCTGGGATAAACAGGGCTTCCAGTTTGAAGCGTTTCGCCCACAGGTGATGGATGTCGATAAACCGTTGCCGCATATTCGCCTTGATGCCGCGCTGGAATTTTTAATTGGAGATAAATTGCGATGACCGAACCGTTAAAACCACGTATTGATTTCGACGGTCCGCTCGAGGTCGATCAGAATCCTAAATTCAGGGCGCAACAAACTTTTGACGAAAGTCAGGCACAAAATTTTGCTCCGGCAACACGCGATGAAGTGCAGGAAGAAGAAGGGCAAGTTGAAGCGGTAGTAGATGCCGCATTGCGTCCGAAACGCAGTCTGTGGCGCAAAATGGTGATGGGCGGGCTGGCGCTGTTTGGCGCAAGCGTGGTTGGTCAGGGCGTACAGTGGACAATAAATGCCTGGCAAACCCAGGACTGGGTCGCGCTGGGAGGCTGTGCCGCTGGAGCGTTGATTATCGGCGCGGGCGTTGGCTCTGTGGTGACTGAGTGGCGGCGCTTATGGCGCTTGCGTCAGCGTGCGCACGAACGCGACGAAGCGCGCGATTTGTTGCACAGTCATGGCACGGGCAAAGGGCGTGCGTTTTGCGAAAAACTGGCCCAGCAAGCTGGAATTGATCAGTCTCATCCGGCGCTGCAACGCTGGTATGCCTCAATCCACGAAACGCAAAACGATCGTGAAGTGGTCAGTTTGTATGCACACCTGGTCCAGCCGGTGCTGGATGCGCAGGCGCGTCGTGAAATTAGCCGTTCGGCAGCAGAATCAACATTGATGATTGCCGTCAGCCCGTTGGCGCTGGTGGATATGGCGTTTATCGCCTGGCGCAATCTGCGGCTGATTAATCGCATCGCCACGCTGTATGGTATTGAACTGGGGTATTACAGCCGCCTGCGCCTGTTTAAACTGGTATTGCTGAATATTGCTTTCGCAGGCGCCAGCGAGCTGGTGCGTGAAGTGGGAATGGACTGGATGTCGCAGGATTTGGCTGCCCGATTATCGACGCGTGCGGCTCAGGGGATTGGTGCTGGCCTACTGACTGCGCGTCTGGGAATTAAAGCCATGGAACTTTGCCGTCCACTGCCGTGGATTGATGATGATAAACCTCGCCTGGGGGATTTCCGTCGCCAGCTTATTGGACAGGTAAAAGAGACGTTGCAAAAAAGCAAAAAAACAGTCGAAAAATAATACAATCCCGGGTGCTGACCGGATATCTTTACGGCAAAGCGCCCGTTTTTCCGTCTTTGTGTCAATGTTTGTTGACAGAAATCTTCCTGCCATTTGAATAGTGTCATATCATCATATTAATTGTTCTTTTTTCAGGTGAAGGTTCCCATGCGTCTGGAAGTCTTTTGTGAAGACCGACTCGGTCTGACCCGCGAATTACTCGATCTACTGGTGCTACGCGGCATCGATTTGCGCGGTATTGAGATTGATCCCATCGGGCGAATCTACCTCAATTTTGCCGAACTGGAGTTTGACAGTTTTAGTAGTCTGATGGCGGAAATCCGCCGTATTGCAGGCGTTACCGATGTGCGCACGGTGCCGTGGATGCCTTCCGAGCGTGAACATCTGGCGTTGAGTGCATTGCTGGAAGCGTTGCCTGAACCCGTGCTTTCAGTCGATATGAAAAGTAAAGTGGATATGGCGAACCCGGCGAGTTGTCAGCTATTTGGGCAAAAACTCGATCGCCTGCGCAATCATACCGCAGCGCAATTAATTAACGGATTTAATTTTTTACGTTGGCTGGAAAGCGAACCGCAAGATTCCCATAACGAGCATGTCGTGATTAACGGGCAAAATTTCTTGATGGAGATAACGCCAGTTTATCTTCAGGATGAGAATGATCAGCACGTTCTGACCGGTGCGGTGGTCATGCTACGCTCGACGATTCGTATGGGGCGTCAGTTGCAAAATGTAGCCGCGCAGGATGTCAGCGCTTTCAGTCAGATTGTTGCCGTTAGTCCGAAAATGAAGCATGTCGTCGAGCAGGCGCAAAAGCTGGCGATGTTAAGCGCGCCGTTGTTGATCTCAGGTGATACCGGCACAGGCAAAGATCTCTTCGCATATGCCTGTCATCAGGCCAGCCCGCGCGCAGGTAAACCGTATCTGGCACTTAACTGCGCGTCTATACCGGAAGATGCAGTAGAGAGCGAATTGTTTGGTCATGCACCGGAAGGAAAAAAAGGCTTCTTTGAGCAGGCGAATGGTGGTTCGGTATTGCTGGATGAAATTGGTGAGATGTCGCCGCGAATGCAGGCCAAACTGCTGCGTTTTCTTAATGACGGGACTTTCCGCCGGGTCGGCGAAGACCATGAGGTGCATGTCGATGTGCGGGTGATTTGCGCAACGCAGAAAAATCTGGTTGAGCTGGTGCAAAAAGGCGCTTTCCGGGAAGATCTCTATTATCGCCTGAATGTGCTGACGCTGAATTTGCCTCCGCTTCGTGACTGTCCGCAAGATATCATGCCGTTAACCGAATTATTTGTTGCGCGTTTTGCCGATGAGCAAGGATTGCCGCGTCCCAAATTGGCTGCCGATCTGAATACCGTGCTGACGCGTTATGGGTGGCCGGGTAACGTGCGGCAGTTGAAAAATGCAATTTACCGGGCATTGACGCAACTGGATGGCTATGAGCTGCGTCCACAAGACATCTTGCTGCCAGATTATGACGCCACAACGGTGGCTGTGGGTGAAGATGCGATGGAAGGTTCGCTGGATGAAATTACCAGTCGATTTGAACGTTCGGTATTAACTCAGCTTTATCGCAATTATCCCAGCACGCGCAAACTGGCAAAACGTCTGGGCGTTTCACATACCGCGATTGCCAATAAATTGCGGGAATATGGCCTGAGTCAGAAGAAGAACGAAGAGTAAATGCAAAATGCCTGATGGCGTAAGACCATCAGGCATTGTTCTTACGCTTTCAGTACAGCCAGCGCTGCGTCGTAATCCGGCTCGGTGGTGATTTCATTCACTAACTGACTGAAAATCACATTGTCATTTTCATCAATGACGACAACTGCGCGGGCAGCCAGACCTTTCAGCGGACCTTCAGCGATCTCAACACCGTAATTCTGCAGGAATTCAGCGTTACGGAAAGTGGAGAGCGTGATAACGTTATTCAGACCTTCTGCGCCACAGAAGCGAGATTGCGCAAACGGCAGATCGGCAGAAATACATAGCACAACGGTGTTGTCGATTTCTGTCGCTAGCTGGTTAAACTTACGTACTGATGTGGCGCAAACACCGGTATCAATACTCGGGAAAATGTTCAGCACTTTGCGTTTACCCGCAAACTGACCAAGAGTGACGTCAGACAGATCTTTTGCCACGAGAGTAAAAGTCTGCGCTTTACTACCCACTTGTGGGATGGAATTGGCGACTGTAACCGGGTTGCCCTGGAAATGAACGGTTTGTGACATGATTATTTTTCCTGTTTACATATAGTTAACGTCATACCTAGTTTATGCTAACTGTCAATAACACAGCAAACGCTATTTGCGCTTAATCTGCAGACCAGCGCGGCAACAAGGAGTATAGATGAGAACCGTAAAGGTATTTGAGGAAGCCTGGCCGTTACATACCCCGTTTGTTATTGCGCGAGGCAGTCGCAGTGAAGCGAGAGTAGTGGTCGTTGAACTGGATGAAGATGGTGTAAAAGGTACGGGCGAATGTACGCCTTATCCGCGCTATGGGGAGAGCGATGCTTCGGTAATGGCACAAATAACGAGCGTTGTGCCGCAACTGGAAAAAGGTTTATCTCGCGCAGAGTTACAAAAAATTCTGCCTGCCGGCGCGGCGCGTAATGCGCTGGACTGCGCGTTGTGGGATCTCTCGGCCCGTAAACAGCAGCAAACGTTAGCTGAATTTATCGGCATAACGCTTCCCGATAATATTACTACCGCGCAGACGGTGGTTATTGGTACGCCTGAGCAGATGGCCAGCAGTGCAGCGGCACTATGGCGAGCAGGGGCAAAGTTGCTGAAAGTGAAGCTGGATAATCATCTTATCAGCGAGCGAATGGTTGCGATCCGTGCCGCAGTGCCGGATGCAACTTTAATTGTTGACGCTAATGAATCCTGGCGCGCGGAAGGACTGGCGGCACGTTGTCAGTTACTGGCCGATTTAGGCGTCGCGATGCTGGAGCAACCGCTCCCGGCGCAGGACGATGCGGCGCTGGAGAATTTTGTTCATCCGTTACCGATTTGCGCTGATGAAAGTTGCCATACCCGCAGTAACCTGAAGGCGCTGAAAGGGCGTTATGAGATGGTTAATATCAAACTTGATAAAACCGGGGGACTGACGGAAGCGCTGGCGCTGGCGAATGAAGCGCGCGCGCAAGGTTTCAGTTTGATGTTGGGCTGCATGTTATGTACCTCACGCGCTATTCGCGCCGCGCTACCTCTGGTGCCGCAGGTCAGTTTCGCCGATCTCGACGGGCCGACCTGGCTGGCGGTGGATGTAGAACGGGCGCTTCAGTTCACGACCGGAGAATTGCATCTTTAGGATGCCAGCGCAGCAAGTTGGCCATTGCAAAGAGATATTTTTCGCTGGCTTCATCAGAAGAGATGGGTGGGAATTCAGCGGTGATACAATGCAAATTCAGATCTGCACACCAGCTGCCGAATGAACCGGGTGTTTCATAACCGACGCTGGTTACCAATGGTAATTCAAACGCCTGAGCCAGCCATTCGCCTAATTCGCTGTGTCTGGGATCTTCAATACAGGCCAGTGGATCGTGGAAAGAGACCACCCAGGCAGGTTGAATGCGGTGTATGAGTTGGCACAGCGCCTGGGTTTCTGGTTCGGAGCCGGGTTGATCTCCGGTTAGCAATACCACGTCACGTTCGTTAGCGGCGCTGTTCCAGCGGTAGACCGTTTCACCTTCCTTCCAGTTTGCTGCCGGAAAGTTTCTGTTTAAATCCACTCCATTGGCATTAGCCCGTAAACCTAACTGACAGCCGTCAGGATTTATGCAGAGCACCACATGATGACGGCGCAATGAAGGCGTCAATGTGCGTAGCGCGCAGGAGAGGGTGACAACCGAAGAGTTTTCATCACCGTGCGTGCCAGCCAGAATTAAACCACTTTCACTGCTGGCGGCAGATGCTGGAAACCAGAGCAACGGCGCTCCCAATACAGAACGTCCGTAATGCTCGGTACCTGGCGGGAAAGCGCCTCGTTCGGCGCGTGGGCGGGTTACGGTCATAATTGTCTCTGAAAGAAGAAGTATTACAGGCAGTGTTGTGCAAATTTTGCGGATTATCAAATCCTTTTCGATAACGATATGCTATCGATCTTTTATCACTTTTTTGCCGGAAGTTATTTGCATTTCTTTAAGGCGAAACAAATAATTACGCATCAATGTTAACGTCAGTTTGAGGGTATCTTATGAAGCACTCTGTTTCAGTCACGTGTTGTGCGCTGTTAGTCAGCAGCATTTCTCTTTCGTATGCTGCAGATGTTCCGAGCGGCACAGTACTGGCAGAGAAGCAGGAGCTGGTACGTCACATTAAAGATGAGCCAGCGTCATTAGATCCCGCTAAAGCGGTGGGGCTGCCAGAGATTCAGGTTATTCGCGATCTGTTTGAAGGTCTGGTGAATCAGAATGAGAAAGGGGAGATTGTTCCCGGTGTGGCTACGGCGTGGAAAAGTAATGATAACCGCATCTGGACTTTTACTTTGCGCGATAACGCAAAATGGGCTGATGGCACGCCTGTAACGGCACAAGATTTTGTTTATAGCTGGCAGCGTCTGGTTGATCCAAAAACGCTTTCTCCATTTGCCTGGTTTGCTGCACTGGCAGGAATCAACAACGCCCAGGCGATTATTGAGGGTAAAGTTACACCGGACCAGCTTGGCGTTACTGCGGTTGATGCCCATACTCTGAAAATCCAGCTTGATAAACCATTGCCGTGGTTTGTGAATTTAACGGCTAATTTTGCCTTCTTCCCGGTGCAAAAAGCGAATGTTGAAAGCGGGAAAGAGTGGACGAAGCCCGGAAATCTGATCGGTAATGGCGCTTATGTCCTTAAAGAGCGCGTGGTCAATGAAAAGCTGGTCGTCGTACCGAATACCCATTATTGGGATAACGCTAAAACGGTACTGCAAAAAGTCACTTTCCTGCCGATTAATCAGGAATCTGCGGCTACTAAACGTTACCTCGCGGGTGATATTGATATCACCGAATCTTTCCCGAAAAATATGTATCAGAAGCTGTTGAAAGATATTCCGGGGCAGGTTTATACGCCGCCGCAGTTGGGGACTTATTATTATGCGTTTAATACGCAAAAAGGACCGACGGCAGATCAACGCGTCCGTCTGGCATTAAGTATGACCATCGATCGACATCTGATGACGGAAAAAGTGTTGGGCACAGGTGAAAAACCGGCCTGGCATTTCACTCCTGATGTTACCGCTGGATTTACGCCGGAACCTTCGCCGTTTGAACAAATGAGCCAGGAAGAACTGAATGCGCAAGCAAAAACATTGTTGAGTGCCGCGGGTTATGGTCCACAAAAACCTCTGAAGCTGACGCTTTTGTATAATACCTCGGAAAACCATCAGAAAATTGCCATTGCCGTGGCGTCGATGTGGAAAAAGAATCTTGGCGTAGATGTCAAACTGCAAAATCAGGAGTGGAAAACGTATATCGATAGCCGCAATACCGGTAATTTTGATGTTATCCGCGCCTCGTGGGTTGGCGATTATAATGAACCGTCAACTTTCCTGACGCTGCTAACGTCAACGCACTCAGGAAATATTTCACGCTTTAACAACCCGGCTTACGACAAGATACTGACTCAGGCATCGACTGAAAATACTGTGCAGGCGCGTAATGCTGATTACAATGCAGCAGAGAAAATTCTGATGGAGCAGGCACCGATTGCACCGATTTATCAATATACCAATGGTCGGTTAATAAAACCGTGGCTAAAAGGTTATCCGATTAATAATCCAGAAGATGTGGCCTATAGTCGGACAATGTATATTGTGAAGCATTAATGTAGACGAACTGGCGTTATCTTATTGATAACGCCAGCGATGAGCGAATTACCTGGTCTGATCTGGTGGCGTATTATTCTCCATATACAGTGTCTGGCTTGGGAAAGCAAAGTCCGCACCGTGCGACTGTACAATATCGATAATCTTTAAATAGACATCCTGTTGGGCCGCAAGCCATTCGGCCCAGACCGTAGTTTTGGTAAAGCAATAAACCATAATATTCAGCGACGAATCAGCAAACTGGTTGAAATAAATCAGTAAGGTTTGGCGCTGGTCAATGGCAGGATGATTTTTCAGCATTTCGCGAACAGCTTCAACTATTTCTCCTACTTTCGCTGCATCCTGGTAGCGCAAACCAATGGTTGTGGTAATGCGTCGGTTAGTCATTCGCCCAGGGTTTTCTACGCTAATAGACGAGAAAAGCGAGTTTGGCACGTACAGCGGACGATTATCAAATGTCGTGATTTTCGTAATTCGCCAGCCAATTTCCGATACCGTACCTTCGATATTTCTGTCCGGGGAACGGATCCAGTCACCGATGCTAAAGGGACGGTCGAAATAGAGCATAATTCCAGAAAAGAAGTTACTAAGAATATCTTTACCAGCCATACCGACGGCAAGGCCACCAATGCCACCGAAGGTCAGCAACCCGGAAAGACTCATGCCGAAATGTTCACCATAGAGTAGAACAATCACCACGATTATGCAGATCTTGATGATGCGTGACATAATTCGTGCACTGGTGATATCACGGCCTTTCTTTATCTGTTGTTTTTCAAACTGATTAATCAGAAGAAATAACTTAGCTGTCAAAATAAGCGCAATCAGAGATGTGCAGATAAAATCGATAACGCTTGGGGTGATAAATTTGAGCTTATAATTCTCAATAACATAATTAGTGATGCTGCCGACAGCACTGATAATTATGGTGTAGATTAAAAATTGAATCGCATGGAATAAGAATCCTTTCCTTTTGTTATTTCCACTGCGAAACCAAAAGCTCATCAGAATTAATGCTGCGCAGCTACCGAAAATAATGACCAGATTAAGCGCATTATTTGTAAACAGTTCAGCGATCATTGTGTTATCAGGCTCCTCCAGATTATTGACGTCATGCCGGAAACCTCTGGCGGGAGTATTTTACCGCGACAAATCGTTTAGATCATCAATCGTCAGGAAAGGAAGTCGCAGCATTGGCCAGCTCATCAATATATTGGTTGAAAACCCAGCTAAGATGCATGGCTTTCAGGGCAGACAAAAACAGAATGTCATGGTATTGTTGTATGTAAGTAAAAAAATATTTGTTGGTACAAGGATTATATGATGATCATGACGAAACTGAAGTCCGCGAAGGGGAAGAAATTTCTCTTTGGTTTATTGGCAGTTTTCATTATTGCGGCGTCGGTAGTGACTCGCGCAACTATCGGCGGTGTTATTGAACAGTACAATATTCCACTGTCTGAGTGGACGGCTTCAATGTATGTGATCCAGTCATCGATGATTTTTGTTTACAGTCTGGTCTTTACTGTGTTGTTGGCGATCCCGCTGGGAATTTATTTCCTCGGCGGCGATGAAAAGTAAGAAAAAGAAAGGCCCGAATAATCGGGCCCAGGAAGCAATTAATCGTCTTCTTCATCATCCAGTTCGACAGGTGTCTGGTACTGATCGGGTTTAATCACCAACAGGTCACAGCGAAGGTGATCAATTACCTGCTCCGCGGTATTTCCGAGGAACGCCGCTGAAATGCCCGTACGTCCCACGGTGCCAAGAACGACAATCCCTGCCTGTAAATGTTCGGCAAGGTCAGGAATGACTTCTTCTGGCAGACCTTTTTCAACATGCGTCATTTTTTCATCAATGCTGAATTTCTGTCGCAGGGCTTTCATTGCGACTAAATGTTGCCCCCGAATCGCATCGTTATAAACACTTGGGTCAAATTCCGGCAGTTCGATAGCAATATTAATTGGCGTCACCGGGTAGGCGCCAACCAGATGCACTTCGGTATGGTTGACCTGTTCCGCTAATTCGATGGTCTCTTTTACCAGTTTTTCATTGAGTGCATTATGATACGGTTCTTCGCTGGCAAGATTCACCGCAACCAGCGCCTTACCGCCTTCCGGCCATGGTTGATCTTTTACCATCCATACCGGGCTTGGGCATTTGCGTAACAGGTGCCAGTCAGTTGGGGTAAAGATAACCGCTTCCAGGCGGTCATGTTGGTGCGCCATTTTTAGCACCAGATCATGTCCACCGTTGACCACTTCCTGAATGATGGCTTCGAAAGGACGGTTATGCCAGACCACTTTGATTTCAATAGGAACGCCAGCGTTAAGATAATATTTCGCCTGCTCATGGATCCACGCGGTGCGTTGGCTGATAACGCCCTGACGCATAGCGGTACGCTCGTCGGGAGAGAGCAGGGTAGTCATTTCGTATGAGAAATCATAGATCGGCAAAAAGGCTTTAATTTTGCCACCAATCCGTTGATGTAAATAAACAGCTCGCCGTAATGCCGGTTGATCGTCCTGATGAGGATCGATAACAACGAGCATGTTCTGATACATAGCCATACAGGGTCTCCTTACAACAACTGTCAATGCAGTTTGTAATTAAAAGATTAACCCATATCTGGCGAATGAAACAGTGATGAACCTTCTGCCAGATCAATAAATCAGAAAAATTTAATGATATGACAGAAGGATAGTCAATTATGCGGAAAAATCAGGCGACGTTGCGCGTATGACCGGCAAGTTGAGCCAGCGCATCGTTATTTTCGATAGTGATGTATTTACCTTTAACTGCCAGCATACCGCTTTTCTGAAAGCGACCCAGCAGGCGGCTGATGGTTTCCACCGTCAGGCCCAGATAATTACCAATATCGCCACGAGTCATTGTCAGGCGGAATTCACGAGGAGAGAAGCCGCGTTGGGCAAAACGACGGGACAGATTGTAGATAAATGCAGCCAGACGTTCTTCTGCGTTTTTCTTCGACAATAGCAGGATCATATCCTGATCGCCTTTAATTTCACCGCTCATCAAACGCATCATCTGCTGACGCAAATTCGGCATTTTACCGGACAGATCGTCCAGCGTTTCGAATGGGATTTCACATACCATTGACGTTTCAAGCGCCTGGGCAAAGCTCGGATGATGGCCACTGCCAATAGCGTCAAAACCTACCAGATCGCCTGCTAAATGGAAGCCAGTAATTTGCTCATCGCCTTGCTCTGTAATGGTATAACTTTTAATCGTACCGGAGCGGATGGCATAAAGCGATTTAAGTTCATCACCAGCCTTAAATAGCGTCTGGCCTTTCTGAATAGGCTTCTTTCGCTCAATGATATTATCAAGCTGATCAAGCTCATGTTCGTTGAGTGTGAACGGGATGCAAAGCTGGCTGATGCTGCAATCCTGGCAATGGATAGCACAACCGCCAGACTGAATGCGCCGTATAATTCGCTTTTCCGGGATCATAGGTCTGCTCAAGCCGTAATTGATATTTGTCAATTTTAACATCTTTTTAGGGAGCAAGTAAGTCCGGGCAATCCTTAACAGCGGAGAATTCCGATATTAGATGTAAAGTTATTTCTATCTGTTTGAAAAATATTAAATTATTAAGGGTGACTTTACGTGAAAATGTGAACAAGTTGGCACATTTTGTTTAAGGCTTACAGTAACAGATAGCCTTCATGGCGTAATAACCACTCTTTTCGCTGCACGCCGCCTGCATATCCGGTCATGGTGCCATTTCGTCCAATAACCCGGTGGCAGGGTACAACAATACTGATCGGATTAGCGCCATTTGCCGCGCCTACGGCTCGCGCCGCGCCAGGACGACCCAGTTGTTCGGCAAGTTGACCGTAATGCATCACCTGGCCGCAGGGTATTGTGCGCAATGTTTTCCACACTTCCCGTTGAAATGGCGTACCGTTTGTGGCGGTGGGAAGAGAATCAATAATACTAAGATTACCGGCAAAGTAATCACGTAGTTTATCGCTAAGTCCGCCTGGGTTAGTTGCGGAAATACGCTCATAACCTTCTTTGCGATAGTGGATGTCCAGCAACTGCGTCATGCGATCGCTGTATTCCTCCCATTCCACCGCCCGCAGGCGAAACTGTTCATCGCAAATCACCCATAGCGGACCCAGTGGCGTGGCAATTTTTTCTTCAAGTAATTTCAGCATCCGTACCCTCTTAAGATAAACGCGGGTAAATTCCCGAACCAATTGGTAGAACGACAAGATACCACGCCAGCAATATCATCAGCCATACCACTAAAAAAATAAGCGAATAAGATAAGAAACTAACGAATAATAAGTACCCATGTGTTTGACGTTCTCAGCATGTATCAGTCAGGCGGCTTTATATATTGCCCGAAGAAATGGGCTGCGTTCCATTACATGGGCAGGGCGATGTGGTTATCTTCAGAGCCGGAAAACGTATAAAAAATAGAGTCTGTCGACATCCGCCAGACTCTACAGTACACACAGCAGTGCATCCGCGTCTTCATTCCGGCCTTGGTTCCTGTCTGCCGGTGACAGTGTTATAACGGTTTTGCCACTCAGTTGCCAATTTTCTTCAGTGACTGAATTCACGAAAATATAAGTCAATGCGTCCATTAGGTTAATGAATAATCATACCGCATTAATTGGCTGTTGAATTTATCGAGTGAATATCAGAATGGCAGACAATCAATAAAATGATTGCACCCAATTGATGTCACGGGCGGTGTAAACATGGCATGTTCGGATGCCTGCGCTAAGTTAAACCATGTCTAAATTGTTCGATACTGTAACCTGGCCAGGTTAAAATGCACCGCCTGCTGAAATACAAGCAGGTGTCAGATATATGAACAATTCGATAGCCGGATCCCCCGTCTGAACCACGAGGTGTAAAGGTGCACAGGAGGTTACATGAACCTTGACGACAAATCGCTGTTTCTTGACGCCATGGAAGATGTCCAACCACTGAAATGCGCAACTGATGTCCACTGGCATCCAACCGTAACCAACGTGCGCCACAGCGTATTGATACGCTTCAGCTTGATAATTTTCTCACCACTGGATTTCTCGATATCGTCCCGCTCAACCAGCCGCTGGAATTTCGCCGGGAAGGATTGCAACATGGAGTGCTTGATAAGCTACGCAGTGGCAAATATCCGCAACAGGCCAGCCTGAATTTGTTGCGCCAGTCGGTAGAAGAGTGTCGCAAAATGGTGTTCAGTTTTATTCATCAGGCACTGGCGGATGGCTTACGTAATGTACTTATTATTCATGGCAAAGGTCGGGAAGATAAATCACACGCCAATATTGTTCGTAGCTATGTAGCACGCTGGTTGACAGAGCTCGAAGATGTGCAAGCCTATTGTACCGCGCTACAGCATCATGGCGGCAGCGGGGCGTGTTACGTCGCACTGCGTAAAACAGTACAGGCGAAGCTGGACAACTGGGAACGCCACGCGAAGCGTAGTCGATAGGCAGGTGACGTCGCCGCGTGGTTGAGGAGATCAGGCTGCCAGCACGCGGTTGCGTCCATCATTTTTCGCCCGGTACAACGCGTCATCTACGCGCTTAAACAGTTCATCGATGCTTTCATTGCCTTCGTGATGCGCCACGCCAATACTGACGGTAAAGCGCGGTAAGCCAGAAATACTCACTTTTGCCACGCTCAAGCGGATAGCTTCAGCCAACGAAAGCGCGGTATCCAGTGGTGTTCTGGATAATAACAAGACGAACTCCTCACCGCCCCAACGAAACACTAAATCGCTTTTGCGTGCGCAGTTTTTGAGTGTGTGGGCCAGCGTGCATAACACCTCATCACCTTTCTGGTGACCGTAGAGATCATTGATATGTTTAAAGCGATCGGTGTCAATGAGCAACAAACTGTAATCCTGAGCAATCGCTAAATGTTGCATCTGACCTTGTTCGGTAATGTGATAAAACTGTCGTCGGTTAAGTAATCCCGTTAACGCGTCATGATGGGCAGCGTGTTCCAGTTGTTCTTCCAGTCGTTGGTG
>NZ_BBMY01000018.1 GCF_000759775.1 Escherichia albertii NBRC 107761 = DSM 17582 | reverse complement strand
CCGATGATGTAAAATGATTGTTTTTGAACTGGATATAACAACCTGGCAGGGAAGAAAGCATCACCCCACAAAATTCATTTACCATCGTCTACACTTACTCCTGTAAACCGTTCAGGAGCAGTAATGAATCAGCAACGATTTGATGAAAGCACCCTTATCCGTATCTTCGCCCTTCATGAGTTACATCGACTGAAAGAACATGGGTTAACGCGCGGGGCGCTCAACAATTATCACAGCCGCTATAAACTGGTATTTCTGGCTCATTCCCAACCGGAGTACCGCAAAATCGGCCCGTTTGTGGCTGATATTCATCAGTGGCAAAGTCTGGATGATTTTTACAACGAATACCGCCAGCGCGTAATTGTTTTGCTTTCTCACCCTGCCAACCGACGTGACCACACCAACGTTTTGATGCACGTTCAGGGTTATTTTCGCCCCCATCTTGATTCCACAGAACGTCAGCAGTTGGCGGCGCTTATCGACAGTTATCGCCGTGGCGAGCAACCGCTTCTTGCGCCGCTGATGCGTATCAAACACTATATGGCGCTTTATCCTGACGCCTGGCTTTCAGAGCAGCGTTATTTCGAACTTTGGTCGCGTGTTATTCACTTGCGCCATGCAGGAGTTTTATGACTATCCATCTGGTCTGGTTTCGCCAGGATTTACGTCTGCACGATAATCTCGCGCTGGCTGTCGCCTGTCGCAATTCGTCTGCACGCGTGCTGGCGCTGTACATCGCTACACCATGCCAGTGGGCGGCACATAGCATGTCGCCGCGTCAGGCTGAATTTATCAATGCGCAACTGAACGGGCTACAAATCGCGCTGGCGGAAAAAGGTATTCCTTTATTGTTCCGTGAAGTGGATGACTTTGCCGCCAGTGTCGAAATAGTTAAACAGGTGTGCGCGGAAAATCGTGTTACCCATCTGTTTTATAACTATCAGTATGAGGTGAATGAGCGGGCGCGGGATGTGCAGGTTGAGAGAGCGCTGCGTAACGTGGTGTGTGAAGGATTTGATGACAGCGTGATCCTGCCGCCTGGCGCGGTGATGACCGGCAATCATGAGATGTACAAAGTTTTTACGCCTTTTAAGAATGCCTGGCTGAAACGGTTACGGGAAGGGATGCCGGAGTGCGTCGCTGCGCCAAAAGTTAGGAGTAGCGGATCAATAGATCCCGCGCCATCTATTACGCTGAATTACCCTCGTCAGTCTTTCGATACTGCTCATTTCCCGGTGGAAGAAAAAGCGGCGATTGCACAATTACGCCAGTTTTGCCAGAACGGCGTGGGGCAGTATGAGCAACAGCGTGATTTTCCGGCAGTGGAAGGCACCAGCCGTTTGTCCGCCAGCCTGGCAACGGGAGGGGGATCGCCTCGCCAGTGTTTGCACCGCTTGTTGGCGGAACAGCCGCAGGCGCTGGAAGGTGGGGCTGGTAGCGTCTGGCTTAATGAGCTGATATGGCGCGAGTTCTACCGTCACCTGATAACGTATTACCCCACGCTGTGTAAACATCGTCCGTTTATTGCCTGGACGGATCGTGTGCAGTGGCAGAGTAATCCCGCCCATTTAAAAGCCTGGCAGGAGGGAAAAACCGGGTATCCGATTGTCGATGCCGCTATGCGCCAGCTTAACAGCACTGGCTGGATGCATAACCGTCTGCGGATGATTACTGCCAGTTTTCTGGTGAAAGATTTGTTGATCGACTGGCGGGAAGGCGAGCGGTATTTCATGTCACAACTGATTGATGGTGATTTGGCGGCGAATAACGGCGGCTGGCAGTGGGCGGCTTCTACCGGAACCGATGCTGCGCCGTATTTTCGTATTTTCAACCCGACAACGCAGGGCGAGAAATTTGACCACGAAGGCGAGTTTATCCGCCAGTGGCTACCGGAACTGCGCGATGTACCAGGGAAAGCGGTGCATGAGCCGTGGAAATGGGCACAGAAAGCAGGCGTGAGGCTGGATTATCCAGAACCGATTGTCGATCACAAAGAGGCAAGGCTGCGAACGCTGGCAGCGTATGAGGCGGCGAGGAAAGGGAAATAACAGACGCGTCAGGCAATCGTGTCCAGATGCCGGATGCGGCGTGAACGCTTTATCCGGCCTGGCAAATAGTGCAAATCCAATATATTGCAGGGCCATCCAGGCCTGATAAGACGCGTTAGCGTCGCATCAGGCATCGGTGTGGGCCTATTAAGATTCCAGTGCCAGCGCACGGTTTCTGAATTTCAGTGCCTGATATAACCAAATCATCAGTACCAGGCCGACGCAGGCCAGCGCACCCCAGGTGATTTGATCAAATACTTCAATATACGCATTGATGGAGTAGTTGATCGCCCCGGAAGCATCAAACGAAGATTGCGATGTCTGGTCGGCAATTACGCCTGCCAGATAGTTGGCAATTGCGCCCGACAGCAGCATATAAATACCGGTTAATACGCCGGTTACGCCGGGGATTTCAATGCGCGTAATTTGCGACATGGCAACCGGGTCGATAAACAGTTCGGCAAAGCCCATCACCGCCAGCCCCAGCACCATCAACGGCAGGGAAGAGTGACCATACATCGCCGACCAGCGGGCGCTCAGGGCCAGAATGCAGAATCCGGCGCTCATCAGGCCGAGCCCAATAGCGAATTTTCCCCAGATTCGAACGGTACGATTTCCCGCGACACTCTCTTTAACCACCCACGCCAGGAACACACCGCACAGCATGACCGCGAAGGCATTAATCGACTGGAACATCGCCGTAGGAACGGTATAACCGAAAATATCGCGGTTAACGAAGCGGTCGATATAGAGACTAATGGAGCTACCGCCCTGTTGTGCAAACGCCCAGAACAACATGCTGAAGAAAGTGAGGGTCACAATCAGCCCCAGCTCTTTACGCTGTTTCTGGTTTTCTGCTTTGCGATAAATTTTCGCCAGTACGCCAAGGCCAATAATAGTGGCGATAATCAAGGCGTAAACCGACCACTCTTTCCAGAACAGTACGGTAATTAGCGCAGGGGTTGCGACCAGCAGTACCAGCAGCCATCCCCAGTTTGGCAGAAGAAAGTTTGTCGCGCGCAGTACCTCTTTGTTAACGCCGCGGGTATGAGCAAAATGACGATTGCCACATAAGAAAATGACCAGGCCCGCGATCATACCAACAGCCGCCAGGCCAAAACCCATCGCCCAGCTATACTCTTCCTGGGCGTAACCACAGGCGATAGGTGCGATGATAGAGCCGACATTACCCGCCGCATACATCAGCGAAAAACCGCCATCGCGACGTGGATCGGTCGGTTCGTAAAGCTCGCCTAGCAGGCAACTGACGTTAGATTTAAACAAACCATAGCCGCAGACAATAATCGCCAGCGACAGATAAAGGAACGTTGGATGGATCTCACTGGCCCCCAGTACCAGATGCCCAATCGCCATCAACAACGCTCCCAGCATTACAGCCATTCGGTTGCCGAGAACTTTATCTGCCAGGAAACCTCCGAGGATCGGCGTGACATACACCAGCGAACAGTAGGCGCTGAATAACGCGTAAGCATGGGTATCGTTGTATTTCAGTTGGTTAGTGAGGTAGAGAATGAGCAGGGCGCGCATGCCATAGAAGCTAAAATATTCCCAAATTTGCAGTGCGACGACGTAGTAAATAGCGCGTGGTTGTGATGCTTGTCTATTCATGATGTATCCAGGGGGTGAATGCAACGCAGTCAGAATAATGTGCTGTGTGCGTGTGTTTCCTTAAAGTTATAACTTTGATACAGATCTGATTGTTTATGCAATATGCTGTCTGATTGCATAAATATACATGAAGTATGACGTGGTGAGATAAACAATTTGCGCCTTTTGGCAGTGGCTTTGTTTCTTAATATGTCAAAAGATTGGCTATCGACGAACAGGCAAGGTAACGCTATGTTAACGGATTAGCTATCAGAATACAGAAGGCGCGATGATGAAAAACACCGAACTGGAACAACTGATTAACGAAAAACTGAACAGCGCGGCGATTAGCGATTACGCGCCGAATGGTTTGCAGGTGGAAGGCAAAGAGACGGTGCAAAAAATCGTCACCGGCGTCACTGCCAGCCAGGCACTGCTCGATGAAGCGGTTCGCCTGGACGCTGATGCGGTCATTGTGCATCACGGTTACTTCTGGAAAGGTGAATCCCCGGTGATTCGCGGCATGAAGCGTAACCGTTTAAAAACGTTACTGACGAATGATATCAACCTCTATGGCTGGCATTTGCCGCTGGATGCACATCCAGAATTGGGTAATAACGCACAACTGGCGGCATTGCTGGGCATGACGGTAATGGGTGAAATCGAGCCGCTGGTACTGTGGGGCGAATTGACGATGCCTGTGTCGGGGCTGGAACTGGCCTCCTGGATTGAAGCGCGGCTGGGGCGTAAGCCGCTGTGGTGCGGGGACACCGGACCGGAATTGGTACAGCGTGTCGCTTGGTGCACTGGTGGCGGGCAAAGTTTTATCGATAGCGCCGCACGTTTTGGCGTGGACGCGTTTATTACTGGTGAGGTTTCAGAACAAACTATTCATTCGGCCCGTGAGCAGGGACTGCATTTTTATGCGGCGGGTCATCACGCTACTGAACGCGGCGGAATTCGTGCCTTAAGTGAGTGGCTGAGCGAAAATACCAATCTGGATGTGACCTTTATTGATATTCCAAATCCGGCATAACGAATAATCAGAGGGAACAAAAGTGCAACGAGCGCGTTGTTATCTGTTAGGTGAAACGGCGGTCGTGCTGGAACTGGAGCCGCCGATAACACTGGCTAGCCAGAAACGTATCTGGCGGCTGGCCCAGCGTCTGGTCGATATGCCGAACGTCGTTGAAGTTATTCCCGGCATGAACAATATCACGGTGATTTTGCGTAACCCTGAATCACTGGCGCTGGACGCCATTGAGCGTTTGCAGCGTTGGTGGGAAGAGAGCGAGGCGCTGGAACCGGAGTCGCGTTTTATCGAAATTCCCGTTACTTACGGCGGCGATGATGGGCCGGATCTGGCTGTGGTTGCTGCGCATTGTGGGTTGAGCGAAAAACAGGTTGTCGAACTGCATTCCTCCGTAGAATACGTGGTCTGGTTCTTAGGTTTTCAGCCGGGGTTTCCGTATCTCGGGAATTTGCCGGAACAACTGCATACCCCGCGGCGTGCTGAGCCGCGCCTGATCGTTCCGGCGGGTTCCGTAGGCATCGGCGGGCCGCAAACCGGCATTTACCCCGTGCCAACGCCCGGCGGCTGGCAATTAATTGGTCGGACATCGTTGAATCTGTTTGATCCAACGCGTGACGAACCCATCTTGTTGCATCCGGGAGATTGCGTGCGCTTTGTACCGCAGAAGGAGGGGATATGCTGAAAATCATTCGTGCGGGTATGTACACCACTGTGCAGGATGGTGGTCGTCACGGTTTTCGTCAGTCGGGCGTCAGCCATTGCGGTGCGCTGGATATGCCCGCGTTACGCATTGCGAATCTGCTGGTCGGTAATGATGCCAACGCACCCGCACTTGAGATAACGCTCGGTCAGTTAACGGTTGAATTTGAAAGCGATGGCTGGTTTGCCCTGACAGGTGCAGGCTGTGAAGCGCGGTTGGATGATAATGCCGTGTGGACTGGCTGGCGCTTGCCGATGAAAGCGGGCCAACGTTTAACGCTTAAACGTCCGCAACATGGTGTACGTAGTTATCTGGCAGTGGCGGGGGGGATTGATGTTCCGTCAGTGATGGGGTCATGCAGTACCGATCTGAAAGTGGGTATTGGCGGGCTGGAAGGGCGTTTACTGAAAGATGGCGACCGACTTCCTGTCGGGAAAGCCAGGCGCCAGTTTATGGAGACGCAGGGCGTTAAACAGCTACTGTGGGGTAACCGTATTCGCGCCTTGCCGGGACCGGAATATCATGAATTTGATCGTGCCTCTCAGGAGGCATTCTGGCGTTCGCCCTGGCAACTGAGTCCGCAAAGCAACCGGATGGGCTATCGCTTGCAAGGGCAAATTTTAAAACGGACCACTGACCGGGAGCTATTATCCCACGGATTGCTGCCCGGTGTTGTGCAAGTGCCACATAACGGGCAACCGATTGTACTGATGAATGATGCGCAAACCACCGGTGGTTATCCGCGTATCGCCTGCATTATTGAGGCTGATATGTACCATTTGGCGCAAATTCCGCTTGGTCAGCCGATTCACTTTGTCCAGTGCTCGCTGGAAGAAGCATTGAAAGCGCGTCATGATCAGCAACGATACTTCGAACAGTTAGCGTGGCGGCTGCACAATGAAAATTGATCTGAACGCCGATCTTGGCGAAGGCTGCGCCAGCGATGCTGAATTGTTAACGCTGATTTCCTCAGCCAATATTGCCTGTGGATTTCACGCAGGCGATGCGCAAACTATGCTGGTAAGCGTGCGTGAAGCGTTAAAAAACGGAGTGGCGATTGGCGCCCACCCGGGGTTTCCTGACAGGGAAAATTTTGGTCGCAGCACCATGCAACTGACGCCGGAAACGGTTTACGCTCAGACGCTGTACCAGATTGGTGCGCTGGCTGCGATCGCCCGTGCGGAAGGCGGCGTAATGCGTCACGTCAAACCGCACGGTATGTTGTATAACCAGGCGGCGAAAGACGCACAACTGGCAGACGCCATCGCCAGAGCGGTTTATGCCTGTGATCCGACGCTGATCCTCGTTGGGCTGGCGGGGAGCGAGTTGATTCGCGCAAGCGCGCGATATGGTCTGACAACGCGTGAGGAAGTGTTTGCCGATCGCGGATACCTGGCTGATGGTTCGCTGGTACCGCGCAGTCAGCCGGGGACATTGATTGAAAACGAAGAACAGGCGCTGATGCAAACGCTGGAGATGGTGCAAAACGGTAGAGTTAAAAGTATCTCCGGGGAGTGGGCGAAGGTGACGGCACAAACTATCTGCCTGCACGGCGACGGCGAGCACGCGCTGGCATTCGCCCGCCGGCTACGATCTGCATTTATCGAAAAAGGGATTATTGTCGTAGCATAATCCCACTGAATAAAGAATGAAAAAAGGATATCATCATGCCTGAAGGCCCGGAAATCCGCCGCGCAGCGGATAACCTGGAGGCGGCGATCAAAGGTAAGCCACTGACGGATGTCTGGTTTGCCTTCCCGCAGTTAAAACTTTATCAATCACAACTTATTGGTCAGCATGTCACCCATGTGGAAACGCGCGGTAAAGCATTGTTGACTCATTTTTCCGATGGCTTAACGCTCTATAGCCACAACCAGCTTTACGGCGTCTGGCGAGTGGCAGATACCGGCGAAGAGCCGCAGACCACGCGTGTATTGCGGGTAAAACTGCAAACTGCCGACAAAACGATTCTGCTTTATAGCGCCTCCGATATTGAGATGTTGACGGCAGAACAATTGACGGCGCATCCGTTTTTACAGCGAGTCGGACCGGATGTACTGGACCCGAATCTGACGTCGGAAATGGTGAAAGAGCGGCTATTGTCGCCGCGTTTTCGCAACCGTCAGTTTGCCGGATTACTGCTCGACCAGGCGTTTCTGGCGGGGTTGGGGAATTATCTGCGTGTGGAGATCCTCTGGCAGATTGGTTTAACCGGCAGGCATAAGGCGAAAGATCTCAATGCGCAGCAACTGGATGTGCTGTCACACGCGCTACTTGATATCCCGCGTCTTTCTTATGCTACGCGCGGTCAGGTTGATGAAAACAAACATCACGGCGCGTTATTTCGTTTTAAGGTTTTTCATCGTGACGGCGAACAGTGTGAACGGTGCGGCAGTACTATTGAGAAAACGATGCTCTCATCGCGCCCATTTTATTGGTGCCCTGGTTGTCAGCGCTAATGCGAACGCTTTGGCGCGTACGTTGAAATAAACCGCGCAATGGCAGGTCCCGTCAGCAAGACGCTGAACAGACGCAGAGTCTGCATCGCCATAATCAATGCCATATCAGCATTACTACCCGCAGCGATAACCGCTACTGTATCCAGCCCTCCGGGGCTGGTAGCGAGATAGGCGGTCATAAAATCAATATGCATAAACCGGGTCAGCCCCCATGCCATTGCGGCGCAAATAGCCAGCAGAGCAAAAATTGACAACAGAATTTGCGGTAGTGGGCGTAATGCGCGTAGCAAGATTTGTTTATCGAAACCGAGGCCAATTCTCCAGCCAATCGCCATATAAGCTATCGTCAGCAGCCATTCTGGAAGTTCAATAGTCATGACATCGCCAGACTGGAGCAGCGCGCCTGCCAGCATTGGAATGAGCATTGTGCCAGACGGAATACGTAGCAGGCATCCCATTGTCCCGGCTATCACGGCGAGCAAGATGGTATACAAGAGATGAATACTGACAGGTGGGAACCAGACGATTTGTTGATTCATCGATTCCGCGTTATCGCCCAGCATCGTGCGCGTTACCAGTACTGCTGCACCTGCGACAAACAATACTCGCAAATACTGCATAAATGCTACCAGACGAATATCTGCGCCATAATCCTGCGCCATGGCGACCATTGCCGCGGCGCCACCAGGGGAAGAGCCCCATGCGCCAGTATTTCCGGGCAGTGAGCTATAGCGCACCAATAACCAGCCCACAATAGCGCTGGCGAGTAACGTCACCAGTAAAATAGCTAATACAATTGGCCAGTTAACTGCCAGCGTCGTGAGAATCGAACCGGTCAGGTTTTGTGCAATCATGCAGCCAAGAATGGCCTGCGCGGCGAGAAAAGCGGAGCGGGGGAGTTGCAGGGTGATACCGCGCATACTGAAGATGATCCCGGCGATCATCGGACCAAGCAAGAGTGCCGCCGGGAGATGCAAACCAAGAAAGCCAATAGACAGGAGAAGTGACAGCACACATAACATTCCCCACGGTAATATTGGCATTCTTTGCTCCCTGATTAAACTGTCTTTGGTGTATCAGTGCAGCATAAAGAAAAAGAGATGTAGAAAAAATAACAGGAATCAATGAAATTATAAATTCGCATACTTGTTAAGCCGACACTCCATTTTTGTGTTGATGAATTGAGACGAATTAATTGTAATTGATTTTAAATAATACAACTGTTTCAAAAGGGCCAGTGCGAATAGTTGCGCCAGCGACTGTTGAGATTTCAGCGGTATATCTTTTTTCGTAAATCAACATATCGCTGGTGAAATCGGCATATTCTGTATATTTGTTAAACACATAAGGTTGATTGTTTTCATCCAATAGACGTAGTTGTAAGCCGTTACCGATCAATAACGCTTTATCATTTTCTGTCAGAGTTTCATCTGTATAGAAAGAAGAGGAAACTTTGAAACCATCGGTACATGTACCACTTTGATTTTTAGTGGTTTTTATGCTGAATGTGCGAGTCATGCTGCGCAGGCGAATATCCTGATCGCTAAATGTGCCGAAATCAATTACCTGATTTGGCGGTGTGATTGCGAAGTTAACGCTACAGTCCAGCACACGGATATTATTAAGGCCATTAATATGATATTTCAGATTTTTGGCGTCCGCTCCTTCATTAATCCCCCCTTTGCCATCAAACTGAACAATTACATAATCGCTCAAAGGACTTTGGTAGTCGTGAGGAGGCATTTCACGAACTTTTACATAGAGTCGCATTCGGGCGACAAATGAACGATATTGATGAATATTATTGGGATCTTTGCTGCACAATTTATCTTGCCAACCCATCTCTGTAATTTCTTGTGGGGTGTATTGGGTGATCTTTGTGCTGTCAATACATTGATTTGTGTCAATCTTGTTTTTACCGAGGCTTGAATCATAATCAATGCCATTGTAGGTGACGCCGAGTTGGTAATAACGATCCTGGATGCCTGGATAAGGATTTACCCAGGCATAAACATTCTCTGATGAGAAATCCCCGTTAGTATTGTTGTTACAATAAACGGGGATTTTAATGTCATCTGATTCCCAAATTTTATCCCCTGGTTTAGCGCTACTGGGGACAGCAAAAGCGTTGACCGTTTCAAATTTCTCTGTCGCGCCCCCGGATGTTCCAAAATAGCAGTCCAGCGCCAGTGCTGTTTTCAATGGTACGAAGGCAAGCAGGAATAAGAAAACAAGTCTCTGCCAGAAGATCATGGTTTTACCTCTTCTGGTGTCAGCGTGCAAATTGTCTGACAGGATAAGTGAGTCATGCGTAGGGCGCCGTAGTCATCCATATATCCCAAATAAAAATGGTTGCCGGAATAACCTGACGTATGTACTGGAGTACTACTGAAGGGAGCAATCATTGTACTTTGAAAACCAGGCAACACGCCGTTTTTATTTTTTCCCAGATAGGCGATGGTCAGGAAATAAGGTGTAGGGTTCTGTAACGTCAGCGTTTCTCCTTGCTGTGTTGCTTTCATTTGCAACTCAACGCGATCTCCCATCTTTTTACGCAAAGACGCGGGCCGCCAGAACAGTTTTATGCGGCTTTGAATTGCGATTTGTAATTGGGCGGCATCCTCTGCTTTTTCCGGTGCCGGGGGAATTTCCCGTAGATTATAATAAAATAACGTTTCACGGTCGGTAGGAAGCTGAGCGGATGCAGGCTGTTTAACTATTCTCACCTGTGAAATAGCGCTGGGGTTGATGCGTTGAATCGGTGGTAGGGCAACAAGATAATCGTCGGTCTTGTTGCCTTTCTCATCTTCAATCCAGGAATACGCCAGGTAAGGATCTCCGGGGCTTTTATTTTCGATTTTTACACTACTGGCTTTTTCATTACCATTAAACACTACGCGAGTACGATCGGGTTGTAGCGCTGCATGACTGCACAGTGTTGCTGCCAGAAAAAATAGTGGAATTACACGATAATATGTCATCTCTTTTCCTTAATTAATGACAGGGTAGCAACAGTCGTTGTGAGATATTCTCCAACACTTCAGGAAGGGTGATCTGACACATGTTATTTCCCCATAAGACAATAAGTTGTTGCCCGGCATTTATCCCACTAATCCAGGCGTGTCCTTCTTCACTGACCATTCCGACTTCTGTTTGGTTATCTTTATGGCGAATTACCGCACCAAGTGGCGGTGTATTGCCGGCTTGATCGCGAATGATCACATTAATCTCTTTACCTGCGCGAGATGCCAGACTTTTGTAACCAATTGCACCCTCAGTCCAGGTTTCTCTGACGGTATTTTCACTGACGGTCACCCCATCAGGGAGATCATCCATATTGACGGCGATGGTTGTTGGCTGGTAACTGGATATCATTGGCACCACGGCGTAACCGAAGGTATTTGTATAATCGTCATTTCCGTCTATCGGAATACCCGCAATTCCGTTAGTGCTCACCATTAAACGTGGTTCATTCGCTGTTGCGCGACGATGGAAGGCCGCTCCCTGGGAGGTTGCGGTAAAAGAACCGCTCCAGCTGGTACTGAGTGACCGATAGTCATCCACGGCGTAATTACCTGACAGATCCCACTCGCCAGCCGAGGCGGTGTGAGTGTAATTAGCACTGAATTGAGCGCCATAGTCGGGTTTATTACTTTCAACGCCAGAAGCAATGCCCCAGGTGTTGTGTGAGTCCGAATAATCATTCCAGCTTACCCGATGTGATGTTGTTTCGCTGTTTTGCATGTCATAACTCAGACGCGTGCTCTCGCCAATGGGAAGTGAAATGGAGATATAGATCTGGTTGTCATTGCCGCTGTCCTGGTAGTGCGTAGTGTTGTAAGCGGTAGTCAGGGAGATATCTTTCCAACGACCTACATCAAAGTTGAACCCCGCGCTGATATTGGCGGTGGTTGTAGAATCGTCGTTCCACCAACTTTGTCGAAGCACGCTCATACTCAGATTCATATTGAGTAGTGATATGGGCTGGCTGGCAGTAAGGCTAATGGTCTGTTTTTCATCATCGGTATCTGCATTGTTATACTGGTGATCGATAAAATTGGCGTAACTATGAAAATGGCGATCGGAAAAACGGTAGGCCGATAACGACATTACGCTGTCAGTCGCGTCAAAGCGTTTAGAGTAGTTCACACGATAGCTGGAACCCGTTTCTTCGGTGTTGCCAGTAAACTGACTATTGGCGCGGGTGATATCAAACGAGATGGCTCCCAGCCATAGCATATTTTGCCCAATCCCCAGCGCGACAGAACGGTAATTTTCACCAGACAGCAAAATACCGCCATAGAGCGAGGTATTGGACAACATCCCCCAGGAACCTTCGCTGCTTAAAAAAGTTTCATCTGCAACATGGTGAGAGAGTGATGAGCGGGCGCGTCCAGTGGCGATACTGTAACGCAGTTGACCCTGACGTGTTAAAAAAGGCGTAGATGCGGCTGAAACCTGAAATGAGTTTACCCGACCATCTTCTTCCGTCACCTTGACATCCAGTGTTCCCTGAACCGACTGGTTTAAATCAGTAATGATGAAGGGTCCTGGAGCGACTTTTGTCTGGTAAATCACGCGTCCCGCGTAGCTGATGGTGACGGTCGCATGTGTCTGCGCCATACCGTTGATTTGTGGCGCATAACCGCGTAGCTCCCAGGGCAGCATTCGATCATCGCTACTCAGTTCAGCGCCGGTATAGGAAAAACCATCAAAAATACTTGAACTTAGATCGCTTTCACCTAACGTCAAACGAGCGCCCAGCGTGGGCAATGGTCGAAACAGATAAGTTCTGGTGATCGAACCTGTACTTTTATGTTGGTTGTCTGTTTGTGTTTGTTCGTATTGATAATCGCTACGTAAACGCCATGATTGTACATTCAGCCCCGCTGTGCCATACGTATTGATATTGTTGGATTTATCCCCTTCCGTAGGGCGATAGGCGCTGGCAAAAAGATTATAATCCAGAATAAATCCAGGGATGCCTGCGTCCCAGGTTTCAGGAGGTGTCCAGTTTTGTGAATGCCATAACAACCATGCCTGAGGAATAGTTATATTTAGCTGTTGATTGACTTGATCAAAAAGAAAAATAATATCCGGGCGGGAAGAAAAATCCACACACCCTTTTACATCTTTTAGTGAATGGCGGACGTCTTCTGTTAATCCAAGGGAATTAGCAAGTTCAGTCGGTATACAAGGCTGGGTTGTATCGCCTGTTTGTTGCCAGCGAATTGTTTTTCCTGCACTGATTTTATTATTGTTGACTGTTATCGCAACAAAGTAATCACCGGGGGCGATGGCGGCGGGATCTTTCAGCAAAGAATAGTCGACGCTGTTACGCATAGATTTATCTAACACATTAAGGTTAAATTCAACGGCGATAACAGACGACGTATTAAAAAAAATAATAAACAACAGTAACCGACGAATATTCACAGCATCCATACCTGATATTCATGACAGGCGGTCAGAGACCGCCCGAAAACTGTCAATTATTTATAAGTCAAAACATACGTTGCATTGGCTGTGACGGCGCCTGCTGTTACTGCTGTACCGCTATCTACCTGTTGCATCCAGGCATAAGCGACTAAATCCATGGCACTGGCTGCTGGATTCAGAGTAATATCTGGATTTGCTTGCCCTAAGGTAACTGGGTTGTGATCCTTATCGAACAGCATTACCCCAACGCCAGTAGCCCCGCCTGTAGTGGTATTAGCCAGCATTGGCGTGCCCATTACCGTTTTTGCAGCGCTATCAAAGGTAATTGTAACTTTGGTAAGTGGAGAACCCGTACCATCATCTGAATTGGGGATATCGCAATTGATTAAGCGAATAACGATTCTTTTCTCTGTCGAGTGCCCGGTGTTGTTAATCTCTGTTGTTCTTACGTTACCTAATTCAATATCTTGGTTTATATCATCAGGATGGATATCACAAGGAGCGCTGCTCACTGTACCGGTGAAATGAAGCTCACCAGATCCGCCATCGACATCAGCATACGCTGCAGACGTCATCAGAAGGGCGACGGAAAACCCAAGCAAACTTTTCTTTAATGCGGACATGACTAAAATCCCTCTTAATAAAATGTTTCCAGACAGATTATCATTAGAAGGCAAAACAGGTTCAAGTTAAATAGATGAATGGTCTTTTTTCGGAATATATAAATAATAAATTTGGATGGTTAGTGTTTTATTATTTGTTTGATGAATAATATCTTTAATATGCAACACCACAAATTTCGGCTAGATTCGTTATTTTTATCATCATCATGATTTTCTATTTTCGTATAATGTAAATAATTCAACACTATACTCGCGAGATATCGATGATATCCCGCGGTTACTCGTTGTTAGTGATTAATTAGCGCACTTACCGGGCTGTCAAAATGTGATTTCATCGCCTGAGTGGCAGTTTCAACATCTCTGGCACATACCGCGTCGCAAATCATTTGGTGAAGTTTGATGATTTTTTGTCCGTATTCTTTCTGATCGCTTTGTGCATTCAACCCTTCCAGAATGGATTGCCGTAGTTGTTGGTGCAAAGCTTGCAACAACATCATAAATAATGGATTTTTCGAGGCGACAGCCAGTAGTTGGTGGAAACGGATATCATGAGTGATAAAGCTTTCAACGTCGTCGAATTGTTCACGGATTTGCGCCATTTCGGCACGCAGGTTGGCAAAATCTTCCTCTTCACCGTTGCGGGCCGCCGCTTCCACGACGCCCAACTCTAACCAGCGGCGTACTTGCAGGATTTGCTCTGTCGTTACCTGCTCTGTAGCCAGCGCAAAACCGAATACTACTCGTAATACTTCATCATCAAACTTTTTGATTCGCGGGACTTTGCCACTGTGCGTTTCCAGAATGCCCAGCGCGGCAAGAGAGCGATAGGCTTCACGTACAATTCCCCGACTGACTCCCAGTTTTTGAATTAATTGCACTTCGCTGGGAACCGGCATTCCCGGCGTTAGCTTCTGTTCGGAAATCAGATTGAGAATATGATTTTTGACCTGTGACGATAACGTTACGTTGGTCAATAACGCGCTCTCACTCATTTTTGCTCCTGTTGTTCTGTTTTTTGGCGAGCTGGTCCGCGTCCGACATATTTTCTTCAGATTTTTTGATTATCGCCAGATCGCCTGTGCTATGGGATCACATTTTGAGTGAAAGAGTGGCGAAGAAATAGCGAATACACAACTTTTTCGTGACGGCCTTCGCAGTATCGAGCGTTTTTTATCCTTACCCTGTAAACCTGTTAAACAGGATTACAGGATAGGAAGTCATGTGGAAGAGTGATAACGAACTTTTTACGTTAATGAGAACTCGTCTGTTCACTGCCGTAGTTGGCGATATTCTCGATACGCTGGGGTATATGCATCAGTTTGTTTCGCCAGCGATCAAGCCGCTGGAAGTCAATATGGTGGTGGCAGGCCGGGCGATGCCGGTTCTGGAATCGGATGTGTATGAAACCAAATCTTCGTCAGGTAAGACAGCGATTGGTGAAAAACCGTTCGGTATCATGTTTGAAGCGCTTGATGCCCTCAAAGAGAACGATGTTTACATCACTACTGGCAGTTCATTGCGTTATGTCCTGTGGGGCGGACTGATGTCTACCCGTGCCATGCACCTGAAAGCAGCTGGCGCGGTGCTTGATGGTTATGCCCGCGACTCTGCTGAAATTATTGAACTCCATTTTCCCACCTTTTGTCATGGCACCTACGCGCAGGATCAAGGTCCGCGGGGGAAAGTTATTGATTTTAACGTGCCGATTGAATTTCACGGTGTACAGGTTAATCCGGGCGATATCGTGTTTGGCGATCGCGATGGCTTACTGATCATTCCTCAGAGTGTTGAGAAGGAAGTCATCACTCTGGCGCTGGAAAAAGTGACCACCGAAAGCGCAGTTCGCAAAGCCATCAGCGGCGGTATGAGTACGGTACAGGCCTTTGAAACCTTCGGCGTAATGTAAGGAGAGCAACGAATGAAGGCATTAACAATTGAGCAGGGAAGTCAGACGCGATTTGTGGATATCGCCGAACCTGTCTGCGGTAAAGGCGAAGTGTTACTCAATGTTGAGCGTGTTGGACTATGCGGCTCGGATCTTAATACCTGGCGAGGACTAAATCCGCTGGTTAAGTACCCCTGTATACCCGGACATGAAATTGGCGGCACGGTACTGGCAACTGGCGATCTGGCGGGGGCAATCAAGCCGGGGGACCGGGTGGTTGTGCTTCCATGCACGGAATGTGGTGTGTGCAGTTCCTGTCTGAATGGTCGTCCCAATGCTTGTAAAAATAATCAAACGCTTGGCGTGCAACGTCAGGGGGGAATGGCACAACAACTAACAATGCCAGCACATAAAGTCATTGTCTGTAATGCCTTAACTGTCGATGAGTTAGCGTTGGTGGAACCGCTGGCTGTGGGATTACACGCCGCCAGACGCGCACAAATTAATGTGGGTGAGTGGGTGGCTGTTATCGGTTGCGGGGTCATTGGCCTTGGGGCGATAGCTGCGGCATCTGCAATGGGCGCGCGAGTGATAGCGATTGATATCGACGATCGTAAACAAAACATTGCCTTGGCATGTGGTGCAAGGCGGTTTCTTAATTCGCAGCAAAGCGATGTTGTCGCGGAACTGGCGCAACTAAATGATGAGCGTGGCCCGGACGTGGTCATTGAGGCGGTGGGAAACCAGCAAACCATTGAGCAATCCGTTGATCTGGCTGCTTTTAGTGGACGGGTGGTTTATGTCGGTTATGCCAAAAAACCAGTGAGTTATCAGAGTGCAACCTTCCTGATGAAAGAACTGGATATCCGTGGTTCCCGAAATGCCACCGTGGCTGATTTTCGCGCTGTGCTGGCGTTAATGGAATCAGGTCGTTATCCGGTAGAAAAGCTGGTCAGCGCTCACTATCCGTTGGATCAGGCCGGTCGTGCTTTCAGTGACTGGGCAAATGATCCCGGTGCGTATACCAAAATCCTCATTGACCTTTAAGGAACGACGGCATGAATGCTTTTTCATTACAAAACAAAACGGCTTTGATTACAGGGGCAGCAAGTGGGCTTGGGCTGGCGATGGCGAAATGCATGCTTGTCAGCGGTGCGAAGGTGATTATTGCGGACATGAATGCAGAACTGGCCTGTTCGACGGCACAGACGCTGGGGATAAATGCGAGCTGGGTTGAGATGGATGTGAGAGAGACCGCAACCACGCAGGCAAAAGTGGATGCGCTTATTAATGAACACGGAGCTATCGATATTCTTGTTAATAACGCAGGGAATCACTGCAAAAAGCCGATTGAAGAAATGAGCGTCAGTGATTTTGAATCTGTGCTTGATGTTCACGTAGTTGGCGCATTTGCGTTAACTAAAGCCCTTGTACCGCATATGAAACAACGTGGCCACGGTTGTGTTCTGTTTACTGCCTCTATGACCTCGTTTCTTGGGCAACCGCTGGTTACCGGCTACAGTGCAGCAAAATCAGCCTATCTTGGCATGATTCGCGGTATGACCACTGAACTTGCCGTTCATGGGATTCGCGTCAACGGTATTGCGCCAGGCTGGATCGATACGCCGATGCTGCGTAAAGCCATTGAAGGTGATGATGAACGCCGCAACAAAATTCTTGGTCGGACACCGATGAAAAAATTCGGTAAGCCAGAAGATATTGGCTGGGCAGCCGTTTATCTGGCATCAGATGCGGCAGCGTTTGTCAGTGGCCAGGTGCTGGTGGTTGATGGCGGCGCATTGATTGGCTTCTGATTGACGGAGAAATTATGCGCAAACGAGCGTTAAAACTTCATGCCAGTGACAACTGCGTGGTTGCGCTGAATGATATCGCCTGCGGCGATATCGTCTGGTGGGACGATGGCGAAATGGTGGCGAGCAATGGCACAACTTTGGGTCACAAGCTGGCCTGTGAGGTGGTGAAACACGGTGATTCAATTGTGAAATATGGTGCTGTTATCGGACACGCTACCCGTGATATCGCCATAGGTGAACATGTGCATTCCCATAACCTCACTAGCAATGTCATTGCTATCTTTCATCATGATGATGCCGGATATCAGTCAGAGGAAAAAACATAATGGAAGGTTATGTACGGCAAAGTGGCCAACCGGGTATCCGTAATACAGTGCAGGTGATCTTTATGGTGGAGTGCGCCAGCCATGTTGCTAAAGAGATTGCCAGAGCGTTTTCTTGTCACGATGTGCAGTATTTTGGTTTTTCTGGCTGCTATCCCAGCGATTACGGCTATCGGTTGGTTAAAAATTTAGCGACTCATAGCAATGTGGGTGGGGTGCTGCTGATCTCTCTGGGGTGTGAGAATTTTGATCGTCGCCGCCTGGAGCAGGAAATCATGGAGAGTGGGCGACCGTGCCATACGCTGGTCATTCAGGAAAATAAAGGGACTAGCAACACCATTATGCTGGGTAAGCAACGAGTCACTGAAATGCTGGAGCAATTAGCGCATACACCGCGTTGTGCATTGAACTGGAGCGATCTGGTGGTCGGCACTATTTGCGGGGGGTCTGATGGCACCAGTGGTATCACGGGCAATCCGGCTGTAGGGCGTGCCTTTAACCGTCTGCTGGAGAAAGGGGTAACCTGCATTTTCGAAGAAAGTGGTGAGCTGCTTGGCTGCGAGCGGCATATGATGTCGCGTGCGGGCAGTGCGCAGGCACGGGACGCTATCGAAGCGGCAATGACAAAAGCAGAACGTTATTACAGTCTGATGGGACTGGGGAGTTTTTCCAATGGCAATGCTGAAGGCGGCTTAACTACGCAGGAAGAAAAATCCCTCGGTGCTTATACAAAATCCGGTGATGGTCATATTGCGGGTGTTATTTTACCGACACAACAAGCGCCATTTCCTGGGCTTTGGTTAATGGACGTTGTACCCGACGGAGAACCGCGTTTTGGATATCCGAATATTAATGATTCCTCTGAAGCACTGGAATTAATCGCCTCTGGTTGCCATCTGGTTTTATTTACAACCGGACGTGGTTCGGTTATTGGTTCTGTTATCGCACCGATTATTAAAGTGTGTAATAACCCGCAGACGTGGGAACATTTATCTGACGATATGGACGTTAATGCCGGACGTGTAATTAGCGAAGGTGCAACACTCGACAATATTGCAGACGATATTATGCAGGCGATTGAAAGTGTTGCAAACGGCCAACATTGCGCCGCAGAACGGCTGGAGCATCAGGAGTTTGTTTTAACATATAAAGCATTTGATTACAGTACAAGCGCAGTCTGTCGGGCAGATCCCCGTTAATCGATAAAGCTCATACAGGTAATAACAATGAAAAAATTACTGGTACCATTTTTATTTCTTTTCGCTTTATTCAGTCCGCAGCTATACGCTGCACCGGTTACCATTAAAGTCGCCTATGAAAGTAACCCCGGAGAACCTGCGGATACAGTAGTAAAATACTGGGCAGACCTGGTGAAGAAGGAGAGTAATGGAGATATTGTTTTTGAGCTTTATCCCAGCTCACAGTTAGGTTCTAAACAGGATATTACTGAACAGGCACTGATGGGGATGAATATTATCACTATTAGTGATGTCGGTTTTCTGACTGATTATGATGCGGATCTGGGGATATTATTCGGGCCTTATTTAACTGACGATCCGCAGAAACTGTTTGCGATTTATGCCAGTGACTGGTTTAAACAAAAAGAACAGAAACTGCGGGAAAAAGGTGTGCATATTGTCATGAGCAACTATCTGTACGGTACTCGACAGATCATTGCTAAAAAACCGATTCGTACACCTGAAGATCTGAAAGGAATGAAGATTCGCGTGCCGAATAACGTCATGCAGATTAAAGCTATTGAGGCAATGGGAGCGACACCAACGCCAATGCCGTTGGGGGATGTTTATCCGGCTTTGACTCAGGGGATGATTGACAGTGTGGAAAATCCGGTTTCGGTGTTGTATGGGCAAAAACTACACGAACAGGCGAAATATCTGTCGATGGTGAATTATTTAACTAATACATCATTGTGGTTAGGCGGTGAGGCGTTTTTCAGCACGTTGACGCCAACACAGTTAGAGATTATTCATAAAACAGCGTATGATGCCGGTCTTTATAGCCAGAAAATCACTGCTGAGCAGGATGCGGCAATGTTGAAAGCTATGCAGAAACAAGGTGTGGAAATTATTTATCCTGACGTAGCGCCTTTCAGAGAAAAAGCGCTTAAGGTATATCAGCAATTTCCAGAATGGACACCAGGACTCTATGACACTATTCAGCAACAACTGAAATAGCTTCACGGTATAAGGACAGGTCGGTGTTTCGGCACCGACTATTAAGAGCCGAGGTGTTTATGCGTCTTTTAGGGAAAATGGTCGAAGTTGCTGCGGTATTAACACTCTTTTTATTGGTGATAATAACTATTGCTGCAGTAATAATGCGCTACTGCTTTAATATGCCATTACAGTGGACAGAGGAATTTTCAGGTTTATTAATGATTTGGGTGGTAATGTTTGGTGCTGTTGTTGCCGAGCGAGATAATACTCATTTGTCGATTCCCTTTTTAGCTGATGCGCTGACACGACGCAGGCAACGCGTATTAACACTATTTGTCTCACTGATATCTATTCTTTTATTGATTATTATGGCCTGGTCGGCGTGGAAGTTAGCTGCCGGGACAGCGATTAAAACCACACAAATATTAAAAATATCCTGGTTCTGGATTGATATAGCCGTCACGATTGGCGCTATTGGTATTGCTTGTTTTACCACTTTACGTCTGATAAAGAAAACGCCACACAAGGAAGGTGAATAATGAGCGTATTGCATGAATTACTGGCGGGAAGCTGGCTGGATAATTGGTTGATGATCATTCCGCTTATGTTCATCTGTTTATTTATTAATATGCCGGTATGGCTGGCGATGTTTTGCGGCATTCTGGTTTATTTCCTCTGTTATTCAAATGTGCCGCTGATGGTTGCAATCCAGCGATTAATTGCCACAACGCAAACGCCGTCGCTGCTGGCAATCCCATTTTTTATCTTATTAGGCACCTTAATGAGCTATACCGGTATTGCCGCGCGTATTTTACAAATCGCCAACGTGTTGGTTGGCAGAATGCGCGGCGGACTGGGGGGCGCAAATATTCTGGTCAGCACCATGATGGGCGGCGTCAGCGCCTCTAATCTGGCCGATGCAGTTATGCTCTCGCGCATGATGGTGCCGGAGATGGAACAAAAAGGCTATTCCCGCGGCTTTGCTGCAGCGATAACGGCCTGTGGTTCGCTGATAACGCCGATTATTCCTCCGGGTATTGCGCTGATCCTGTATGGACTGGTGGCAGATGTTTCTATTGGTTCCATGTTTATGGCCGGGATCCTGCCGGGTCTGTTGTGTTCTGCTATGTTGATTGTAACCGTATGGCTGGTGGCGATTCGTCGCGGTTTAAAACCTTCCAGCGAACACTGGCCAAAACCAAAAGAAGTGTCAGTGGCGTTGGTACAGGCGTGGCCTGCATTATTTCTGATTGTTGCGGTTATCGGCGGCATTCGGGCAAATATTTTCACGCCGACGGAAGCCGGGGCAGTGGCGGTATTATTGGTTATGTTTATTGGTTTTGTGATTTATCGCGAACTGAAAATTAGCCATGTATTTACTGCGTTATCTGAGACGGCGCGATCCACAGCATCGGTGATGTTAATTATCATGGCGAGTGCGGCACTGGGCTGGATATTTTCTCTGGAGCGCGCAGGTATAACGGTTGCCGGGTTTGTGACTTCCCTGACCGATAATAAATACGTTTTTTTATTGATTATTAATATATTACTGCTGGTGCTTGGCATGTTTCTTGAGGGTAGTGCCATCCTGCTGATATTAGTACCGTTGCTCAAGCCTGTGGTGGCACACTTTGGCATTGATCCAGTACATTTTGGCATCATCATGATTCTCAACTTATCGTTAGGAACATTATCGCCACCTGTTGGAACGGTGATGTTGCTGGTGTGTAATACGGTACAGGTTTCTGTCGGGCAATTTATGCGTGAAGCGGTGCCATTACTGATAAGTCTGATTTTACTGCTGTTGGTAATTACCTATATTCCGGCAATATCGTTACTGTTGGTGTAGAAATAAAAACCCTGCGTGAATACGCAGGGTTTGGGAGAATCCTTTTTACTTCTTAATATCCGACTTAAAGTCGCGCTGTGTGTAGCCGGTGTACAACTGACGCGGACGGGCGATTTTCATTCCTTCGCTGTGCATTTCGCTCCAGTGAGCGATCCAGCCAACGGTACGCGCCATAGCGAAGATAACGGTGAACATCGAAGACGGAATACCCATCGCTTTCAGGATGATACCGGAGTAGAAGTCGACGTTTGGATAGAGTTTCTTCTCGATAAAGTACGGGTCATTCAGGGCGATGTTTTCCAGCTCCATAGCCACTTCCAGCAGGTCATCTTTCGTACCCAGCTCTTTCAGTACTTCGTGACAGGTCTCACGCATCACGGTGGCACGCGGGTCGTAGTTTTTATATACACGGTGACCGAAGCCCATCAGACGGAAAGAGTCATTCTTGTCTTTCGCACGACGAACAAATTCTGGAATATGAGCAACCGAACTAATTTCTTCCAGCATTTTCAGGGCTGCTTCGTTAGCGCCGCCATGAGCGGGCCCCCACAGCGAAGCAATACCTGCGGCGATACAGGCAAACGGGTTCGCGCCAGAAGAGCCAGCGGTACGTACGGTTGAGGTAGACGCGTTTTGTTCGTGGTCAGCGTGCAGGATCAGAATGCGGTCCATCGCGCGTTCCAGAATCGGATTGACTTCATACGGTTCACATGGTGTAGAGAACATCATGTGCAGGAAGTTTCCGGCGTAGGAGAGGTCGTTACGCGGATAAACGAACGGCTGGCCGATAGAATATTTGTAACACATCGCTGCCATGGTCGGCATTTTCGACAGCAGACGGAAGGCGGCGATTTCACGGTGGCGTGGATTGTTTACGTCCAGCGAGTCGTGATAGAACGCCGCCAGTGCGCCAGTAATTCCGCACATCACCGCCATCGGGTGCGAGTCTCGACGGAAAGCGTGGAACAGACGGGTAATCTGTTCGTGGATCATGGTATGGCGGGTCACCGTTGTTTTGAACTCGTCATACTGTTCCTGAGTCGGCTTTTCACCATTCAACAGGATGTAACAAACTTCCAGGTAGTTAGAATCGGTCGCCAGCTGATCGATCGGGAAGCCGCGATGCAGCAAAATACCTTCATCACCATCAATAAAAGTAATTTTTGATTCGCAGGATGCGGTTGAAGTGAAACCTGGGTCAAAGGTGAACACTCCTTTTGAACCGAGAGTACGGATATCAATAACATCTTGACCCAGCGTGCCTTTCAGCACATCCAGTTCAACAGCTGCGTCCCCGTTGAGGGCGAGTTTTGCTTTTGTATCAGCCATTTAAGGTCTCCTTAGCGCCTTATTACGTAAGACTGCCGGAACTTAAATTTGCCTTCGCACATCAACCTGGCTTTACCCGTTTGTTATTTGGCTCGCCGCACTGTGAGAGAGGGGAAAACCAGGGTACAGAGCTCTGGGCGCTTGCAGGTAAAGGATTCATTGATGACGAATAAACGGCGAATCAAGTACTTAGCAATCCGAATTATTAAACTTGTTTATCACTAATAACTGTCCCGAATGAATTGGTCAATACTTCTACACTGTTACATAAGTTAATCTTAAGTGAAATACTGACTCCATAACTTTTACGCATTATATGCTTTTCCTGGTGATGTTTGTAACAACTTTGTTGAATAGTTGTCAAATCAGATGATTGAAAATTAAATAAATGTTGTTATCGTGACTCAGATCACTGTTTCAGATAAAACCAGACAAACTATATGTAGGTTAATTGTAATGATTTTGTAAACATCCTATACTGCCGCCAGGTCTCCGGAATACCCTGCAATCCCGAGCCACCCAGCGTTGTAACGTGTCGTTTTCGCATCTGGAAGCAGTGTTTTGCATGACGCGCAGTTATAGAAAGGACGCTGTCTGACCCGCAAGCAGACCGGAGGAAGGAAATCCCCGACGTCTCCTGGTAACAGAAAGTTATCCTCTGTGCCCGTAGTCCCCAGGGAATAATAAGAACAGCATGTGGGCGTTATTCATGATAAGAAATGTGAAAAAACAAAGACCTGTTAATCTGGACCTACAGACCATCCGGTTCCCCGTCACGGCGATAGCGTCCATTCTCCATCGCGTTTCCGGTGTGATCACCTTTGTTGCAGTGGGCATCCTGCTGTGGCTTCTGGGGACCAGCCTCTCTTCTCCTGAAGGTTTCGAACAAGCTTCCGCCATTATGGGCAGCTTTTTCGTCAAATTTATCATGTGGGGCATCCTTACCGCTCTGGCATATCACGTCGTCGTAGGTATTCGCCACATGATGATGGATTTTGGCCATCTGGAAGAAACATTCGAAGCGGGTAAACGCTCTGCCAAAATCTCCTTTGTTATCACTGTCGTGCTTTCACTTCTCGCAGGAGTCCTCGTATGGTAAGCAACGCCTCCGCATTAGGACGCAATGGCGTACATGATTTCATCCTCGTTCGCGCTACTGCTATCGTCCTGACGCTTTACATCATCTATATGGTCAGTTTTTTCGCTACCAGTGGCGAACTGACATATGACGTCTGGATCGGTTTCTTCGCCTCTGCGTTCACCAAAGTGTTCACACTGCTGGCGCTGTTCTCCATCTTGATTCATGCCTGGATTGGCATGTGGCAGGTGTTGACCGACTACGTTAAACCGCTGGCCTTACGCCTGATGCTGCAACTGGTGATTGTCGTTGCACTGGGGGGTTACGTGATTTATGGATTCGTTGTGGTGTGGGGTGTGTGATGAAATTGCCAGTCAGAGAATTTGATGCAGTTGTGATTGGTGCCGGCGGCGCAGGTATGCGCGCGGCGCTGCAAATTTCCCAGAGCGGGCAGACCTGTGCGCTGCTCTCTAAAGTCTTCCCGACCCGTTCCCATACCGTATCAGCGCAGGGCGGTATTACCGTTGCGCTGGGTAATACCCACGAAGATAACTGGGAATGGCATATGTACGACACCGTGAAAGGGTCGGACTATATTGGTGACCAGGACGCGATTGAATATATGTGTAAAACCGGGCCGGAAGCGATTCTGGAGCTGGAACACATGGGCCTGCCGTTCTCGCGCCTTGATGATGGTCGTATTTATCAACGTCCGTTTGGCGGTCAGTCGAAAAACTTCGGTGGCGAGCAGGCGGCACGTACTGCGGCAGCGGCTGACCGTACCGGTCATGCACTGTTGCACACGCTTTATCAACAGAATCTGAAAAACCACACCACTATTTTCTCCGAGTGGTATGCGCTGGATCTGGTGAAAAACCAGGATGGCGCAGTGGTCGGTTGTACCGCACTGTGTATTGAAACTGGCGAAGTGGTTTACTTCAAAGCCCGCGCGACTGTGCTGGCAACTGGCGGGGCAGGGCGTATTTATCAGTCCACCACCAATGCCCACATTAACACCGGCGACGGTGTCGGCATGGCTATCCGTGCAGGCGTACCGGTGCAGGATATGGAAATGTGGCAGTTCCACCCGACCGGCATTGCAGGTGCAGGCGTACTGGTAACAGAAGGTTGTCGTGGTGAAGGCGGCTATCTGCTGAACAAACATGGTGAACGCTTTATGGAGCGTTACGCGCCGAACGCCAAAGACCTGGCGGGCCGTGACGTGGTGGCGCGTTCCATCATGATCGAAATCCGTGAAGGTCGCGGCTGTGATGGTCCGTGGGGACCACACGCAAAACTGAAACTCGACCACCTGGGTAAAGAAGTTCTCGAATCCCGTCTGCCGGGTATCCTTGAACTCTCCCGTACCTTCGCTCACGTTGATCCGGTGAAAGAGCCGATTCCGGTTATCCCAACCTGTCACTACATGATGGGCGGTATTCCGACCAAAGTGACCGGTCAGGCGCTGACTGTGAATGAGAAAGGCGAAGATGTGGTTGTTCCGGGGCTGTTTGCCGTTGGTGAAATCGCTTGTGTATCGGTACACGGCGCTAACCGTCTGGGCGGCAACTCGCTGCTGGACCTGGTAGTATTTGGTCGTGCGGCAGGTCTGCATCTGCAAGAGTCTATCGCCGAGCAGGGCGCACTGCGCGATGCCAGCGAGTCTGATGTAGAAACGTCTCTGGATCGTCTGAACCGCTGGAACAATAACCGTAATGGTGAAGATCCGGTGGCGATTCGCAAAGCACTGCAAGAATGTATGCAGCATAACTTCTCGGTCTTCCGTGAAGGTGATGCGATGGCGAAAGGGCTTGAGCAGTTGAAAGTTATCCGCGAGCGTCTGAAAAATGCCCGTCTGGATGACACTTCCAGCGAGTTCAACACCCAGCGCGTTGAGTGCCTGGAACTGGATAACCTGATGGAAACGGCGTATGCAACGGCTGTTTCTGCCAACTTCCGTACCGAAAGCCGTGGCGCGCATAGCCGCTTCGACTTCCCGGATCGCGATGATGAAAACTGGCTCTGCCACTCCCTGTATCTGCCAGAGTCGGAATCCATGACGCGCCGAAGCGTCAACATGGAACCGAAACTGCGCCCGGCATTCCCGCCGAAGATTCGTACTTATTAATGCGGAGACAGGAAAATGAGACTCGAGTTTTCAATTTATCGCTATAACCCGGATGTTGATGATGCTCCGCGTATGCAGGATTACACCCTGGAAGCGGAAGAAGGTCGCGACATGATGCTGCTGGATGCGCTTATCCAGCTGAAAGAGAAAGATCCCAGCCTGTCGTTCCGTCGCTCCTGCCGTGAAGGTGTGTGCGGTTCCGACGGTCTGAACATGAACGGTAAGAATGGTCTGGCCTGTATTACCCCGATTTCGGCACTTAACCAGCCGGGCAAGAAAATTGTGATTCGCCCGCTGCCAGGTTTACCGGTGATCCGCGATTTGGTGGTAGACATGGGACAATTCTATGCGCAATATGAGAAAATTAAGCCTTACTTGTTGAATAATGGACAAAATCCGCCAGCTCGCGAGCATTTGCAGATGCCAGAGCAGCGCGAAAAACTCGATGGGCTGTATGAATGTATTCTCTGCGCATGTTGTTCAACCTCTTGTCCGTCTTTCTGGTGGAATCCCGATAAGTTTATCGGCCCGGCAGGCTTGTTGGCGGCATATCGTTTCCTTATCGATAGCCGTGATACCGAGACTGACAGTCGCCTCGACGGTTTGAGCGATGCATTCAGTGTATTCCGCTGTCACAGCATCATGAACTGCGTCAGTGTCTGTCCGAAGGGGCTGAACCCGACGCGCGCCATCGGTCATATCAAGTCGATGTTGTTGCAACGTAATGCGTAAACCCAGTCCTGATAAGACGCACAAGCGTCGCATCAGGCAACCAGAGCCGAATGCGGCGTAAACGCCTTATCCGGCCTACAAAAGGAATGCAGAAACCGTAGGCCTGATAAGACGCGCAAGCGTCGCATCAGGCAACCAGAGCCGGATGCGGCGTGAACGCCTTATCCGGCCTACAAAAGGAATGCAGAAACCGTAGGCCTGATAAGACGCGCAAGCGTCGCATCAAGCAACCAGAGCCGGATACGGCGTGAACGCCTTATCCGGCCTGCAAAAGGAATGCAGAAACCGTAGGCCTGATAAGACGCGCAAGCGTCGCATCAGGCAACCAGCGCCGGATGCGGCGTGAACGCCTTATCCGGCCTACAAAAGAATTGCAGGAAATCTTTAAAAACTGCCCCTGACACTAAGACAGTTTTTAAAGGTTCCTTAGCGGACGCAGAAAACACGACAAGTCCGCAACAAGTGAACCCCGGCACGCACATCTGATGTGAAATGTGCGTGGTAGTATCCACGGCGAAGTAAGCATAAAAAAGATGCTTAAGGGATCACGATGCAGAACAGCGCTTTGAAAGCCTGGTTGGACTCTTCTTACCTCTCTGGCGCAAACCAGAGCTGGATAGAACAGCTCTATGAAGACTTCTTAACCGATCCTGACTCGGTTGACGCTAACTGGCGTTCGACGTTCCAGCAGTTACCTGGTACGGGAGTCAAACCGGATCAATTCCACTCTCAAACGCGTGAATATTTCCGCCGCCTGGCGAAAGACGCTTCACGTTACTCTTCAACGATCTCCGACCCTGACACCAATGTGAAGCAGGTTAAAGTCCTGCAGCTCATTAACGCATACCGCTTCCGTGGTCACCAGCATGCGAATCTCGATCCGCTGGGACTGTGGCAGCAAGATAAAGTGGCCGATCTGGATCCGTCTTTCCACGATCTGACCGAAGCAGACTTCCAGGAAACCTTCAACGTCGGTTCATTTGCCAGCGGCAAAGAAACGATGAAACTCGGCGAACTGCTGGAAGCCCTCAAGCAAACCTACTGCGGCCCGATTGGCGCCGAGTACATGCACATTACCAGCACCGAAGAAAAACGCTGGATCCAACAGCGTATCGAGTCTGGTCGTGCGACTTTCAGCAGCGAAGAGAAAAAACGCTTCTTAAGTGAACTGACCGCTGCCGAAGGCCTTGAACGTTACCTCGGTGCAAAATTCCCTGGTGCAAAACGCTTCTCGCTGGAAGGTGGTGACGCGTTGATCCCGATGCTCAAAGAGATGATCCGCCACGCGGGCAACAGTGGTACCCGTGAAGTCGTTCTTGGGATGGCGCACCGTGGTCGTCTGAACGTGCTGGTGAACGTGCTGGGTAAAAAACCGCAAGACTTGTTCGACGAGTTTGCTGGTAAGCATAAAGAACACCTCGGCACGGGCGACGTGAAATACCACATGGGCTTCTCGTCTGACTTCCAGACTGATGGCGGTCTGGTGCACCTGGCGCTGGCGTTTAACCCGTCTCACCTTGAGATTGTCAGCCCGGTCGTTATCGGTTCTGTTCGTGCTCGTCTGGACAGACTCGATGAGCCGAGCAGCAACAAAGTGCTGCCAATCACCATTCATGGTGATGCCGCAGTCACCGGACAGGGCGTGGTTCAGGAAACCCTGAACATGTCGAAAGCGCGAGGTTATGAAGTTGGCGGTACGGTACGTATCGTTATCAACAACCAGGTTGGTTTCACCACCTCTAACCCGCTGGATGCCCGTTCAACACCGTACTGTACGGATATAGGCAAGATGGTACAGGCGCCGATTTTCCACGTTAACGCGGATGATCCTGAAGCCGTTGCCTTTGTGACCCGTCTGGCGCTCGATTTCCGTAACACCTTTAAACGTGATGTCTTCATCGACCTGGTGTGCTACCGCCGTCATGGCCACAACGAAGCCGACGAGCCGAGCGCAACCCAGCCGCTGATGTATCAGAAAATCAAAAAACATCCGACGCCGCGCAAAATTTACGCTGATAAGCTGGAACAGGAAAAAGTGGCGACGCTGGAAGATGCCACCGAGATGGTTAACCTGTACCGTGATGCGCTGGATGCTGGCGATTGCGTGGTTGCCGAGTGGCGTCCGATGAACATGCACTCCTTCACCTGGTCGCCGTACCTCAACCATGAATGGGACGAAGAGTACCCGAACAAAGTTGAGATGAAGCGCCTGCAGGAGCTGGCTAAACGTATCAGCACGATACCGGAAGCGATTGAAATGCAGTCTCGTGTTGCCAAGATTTATGGTGACCGTCAGGCGATGGCAGCCGGTGAGAAACTGTTCGACTGGGGTGGTGCGGAAAACCTTGCTTACGCCACGCTGGTTGATGAAGGTATCCCGGTTCGGCTGTCAGGTGAAGACTCCGGGCGCGGAACATTCTTCCACCGTCACGCGGTGATCCACAACCAGTCTAACGGTTCCACTTACACGCCGCTGCAACATATCCATAACGGCCAGGGGGCGTTCCGTGTCTGGGACTCCGTACTGTCTGAAGAAGCGGTACTGGCGTTTGAATACGGTTATGCCACCGCAGAACCACGTACCCTGACTATCTGGGAAGCGCAGTTCGGTGACTTCGCCAACGGTGCGCAGGTGGTTATCGACCAGTTCATTTCTTCTGGTGAACAGAAATGGGGTCGGATGTGTGGTCTGGTAATGCTGCTGCCGCACGGGTATGAAGGGCAGGGGCCGGAGCACTCCTCCGCGCGTCTGGAACGTTATCTGCAACTTTGCGCCGAGCAAAACATGCAGGTTTGCGTACCGTCTACTCCGGCACAGGTTTACCACATGCTGCGTCGTCAGGCGCTGCGCGGGATGCGCCGTCCGCTGGTCGTGATGTCGCCGAAATCGCTGCTGCGTCATCCGCTGGCGGTCTCCAGTCTCGAAGAGCTGGCGAACGGCACCTTCCTGCCAGCCATCGGTGAAATCGACGAGCTTGATCCGAAGGGCGTGAAGCGCGTAGTGATGTGTTCTGGTAAGGTTTATTACGATCTGCTGGAACAACGCCGTAAGAACAATCAACACGATGTCGCCATTGTGCGTATCGAGCAACTCTACCCGTTCCCGCATAAAGCGATGCAGGAAGTGTTGCAGCAGTTTGCTCACGTCAAGGATTTTGTCTGGTGCCAGGAAGAGCCGCTCAACCAGGGCGCATGGTACTGCAGCCAGCATCATTTCCGTGAAGTGATTCCGTTTGGGGCTTCTCTGCGTTATGCAGGCCGCCCGGCCTCCGCCTCTCCGGCGGTAGGGTATATGTCCGTTCACCAGAAACAGCAACAAGATCTGGTTAATGACGCGCTGAACGTCGAATAAATAAAGGATACATAATGAGTAGCGTAGATATTCTGGTCCCTGACCTGCCTGAATCCGTAGCCGATGCCACCGTCGCAACCTGGTATAAAAAACCCGGCGACGCAGTCGTACGTGATGAAGTGCTGGTAGAAATCGAAACTGACAAAGTGGTACTGGAAGTACCGGCATCAGCAGACGGCATTCTGGATGCGGTTCTGGAAGATGAAGGTACAACCGTAACGTCTCGTCAGATTCTGGGGCGCCTGCGTGAAGGCAATAGCGCCGGTAAAGAAACCAGTGCCAAATCTGAAGAGAAAGCATCCACTCCGGCGCAGCGTCAGCAGGCGTCTCTGGAAGAGCAAAATAACGATGCATTAAGCCCGGCAATCCGTCGTCTGCTGGCTGAGCACAACCTCGACGCCAGCGCCATTAAAGGCACCGGAGTGGGGGGGCGTCTGACCCGTGAAGATGTAGAAAAACATCTGGCGAAAGCCCCGGCGAAAGAGCCTACGCCAGTTGCAGCCCCGGCGGCGCAACCACTCCTGGCTGCTCGTAGCGAAAAACGTGTTCCGATGACTCGCCTGCGTAAACGTGTGGCAGAGCGTCTGCTGGAAGCGAAAAACTCCACCGCCATGCTGACCACGTTCAACGAAGTCAACATGAAGCCGATTATGGATCTGCGTAAGCAGTACGGCGAAGCGTTTGAAAAACGTCACGGTATCCGTCTGGGCTTTATGTCTTTTTACGTGAAAGCGGTAGTTGAAGCCCTGAAACGTTACCCGGAAGTGAACGCTTCTATTGACGGTGATGATGTGGTTTACCACAACTATTTCGATGTCAGTATGGCGGTGTCTACACCGCGTGGTCTGGTAACGCCGGTTCTGCGTGATGTCGATACTCTCGGCATGGCAGACATCGAGAAGAAAATCAAAGAACTGGCGATTAAAGGCCGTGACGGCAAGCTGACGGTTGAAGATCTGACCGGTGGTAACTTCACCATCACCAACGGTGGTGTGTTCGGTTCCCTGATGTCTACGCCGATCATCAACCCGCCGCAGAGCGCAATTCTGGGTATGCACGCTATCAAAGATCGCCCGATGGCGGTGAATGGTCAGGTTGAGATCCTGCCGATGATGTACCTGGCGCTGTCCTACGATCACAGTCTGATCGATGGTCGCGAATCCGTGGGCTTCCTGGTAACGATCAAAGAGTTGCTGGAAGATCCGACACGTCTGCTGCTGGACGTGTAGTAGTTTAAGTTTCACCTGCACTGTAGACCGGATAAGACATTATTGACTTCTCCGGCAATCGAAGCCTGATGCGACGCTAATGCGTCTTATCAGGCCTACGGTGATCACCAATGTAGGTCGGATAAGGCGCTTACGCCGCATCCGACAAGCGATGCCTGATGCGACATCAGGCCTACGGGTGATCGACAGTACCCGGACGCGATACGTCATATTCGGTCTACGGTTTAAAAGATAACGATTACTGAAGGATGGACAGAACACATGAACTTACATGAATACCAGGCAAAACAACTTTTTGCGAGCTCAGGCTTGCCAGTGCCGGTAGGTTATGCCTGTACTACTCCGCGCGAAGCAGAAGAAGCCGCTTCAAAAATCGGTGCCGGTCCGTGGGTAGTAAAATGTCAAGTTCACGCTGGTGGCCGCGGTAAAGCGGGCGGTGTGAAAGTGGTAAACAGCAAAGAAGACATCCGTGCTTTTGCAGAAAACTGGCTGGGCAAGCGTCTGGTAACGTATCAAACAGACGCCAGTGGTCAACCGGTTAACCAGATTCTGGTTGAAGCGGCAACCGATATCGCTAAAGAGCTGTATCTTGGTGCCGTTGTCGACCGTAGTTCTCGCCGCGTGGTCTTTATGGCTTCCACCGAAGGCGGCGTGGAAATTGAAAAAGTGGCGGAAGAAACTCCGCACCTGATCCACAAAGTCGCGCTTGATCCGCTGACTGGCCCGATGCCGTATCAGGGACGCGAGCTGGCGTTCAAACTGGGTCTGGAAGGTAAACTGGTTCAGCAGTTCACCAAAATCTTCATGGGCCTGGCGACCATTTTCCTGGAGCGCGACCTTGCGCTTATCGAAATTAACCCGCTAGTCATCACCAAACAGGGCGATCTGATTTGCCTCGATGGCAAACTGGGCGCTGATGGCAACGCACTGTTCCGTCAGCCTGAGCTGCGCGAAATGCGCGATCAGTCTCAGGAAGATCCGCGTGAAGCGCAGGCTGCACAGTGGGAACTGAACTACGTTGCGCTGGATGGCAACATCGGCTGTATGGTTAACGGCGCAGGTCTGGCGATGGGTACCATGGACATCGTTAAACTGCACGGCGGCGAACCGGCTAACTTCCTTGACGTTGGCGGCGGCGCAACCAAAGAGCGCGTAACCGAAGCATTCAAAATCATCCTCTCTGACGACAAAGTGAAGGCCGTTCTGGTTAACATCTTCGGCGGTATCGTTCGTTGCGACCTGATCGCTGACGGTATCATCGGCGCGGTAGCGGAAGTGGGTGTTAACGTACCGGTAGTAGTACGTCTTGAAGGTAACAACGCCGAACTCGGCGCGAAAAAACTGGCTGACAGCGGCCTGAATATTATTGCAGCAAAAGGTCTGACGGATGCAGCTCAGCAGGTTGTTGCCGCAGTGGAGGGGAAATAATGTCCATTTTAATTGATAAAAATACCAAGGTTATCTGCCAGGGCTTTACTGGTAGCCAGGGAACTTTCCACTCTGAACAGGCCATTGCATACGGCACCAAAATGGTTGGTGGCGTAACCCCAGGTAAAGGCGGCACCACCCACCTAGGCCTGCCAGTGTTCAACACCGTGCGTGAAGCCGTTGCTGCCACTGGCGCTACCGCTTCTGTTATCTACGTACCAGCACCGTTCTGCAAAGACTCCATTCTGGAAGCTATTGATGCAGGCATCAAACTGATTATCACCATCACTGAAGGTATTCCGACGCTGGATATGCTGACCGTGAAGGTGAAACTGGACGAAGCGGGCGTACGCATGATTGGCCCGAACTGCCCTGGCGTAATCACTCCAGGTGAATGCAAAATCGGCATCCAGCCGGGGCACATTCATCGCCCAGGTAAAGTGGGCATCGTTTCCCGTTCCGGTACACTGACCTATGAAGCGGTTAAACAGACCACGGATTACGGTTTCGGTCAGTCGACCTGTGTGGGTATCGGTGGCGACCCGATCCCTGGCTCTAACTTTATCGACATCCTCGAAATGTTCGAAAAAGATCCGCAAACCGAAGCGATCGTGATGATCGGTGAGATCGGCGGTAGTGCAGAAGAAGAAGCGGCGGCGTACATCAAAGAGCACGTTACCAAGCCAGTTGTGGGTTACATCGCCGGTGTGACTGCTCCGAAAGGTAAACGTATGGGCCACGCTGGGGCCATCATTGCCGGTGGTAAAGGGACTGCGGATGAGAAATTCGCTGCCCTGGAAGCCGCAGGTGTGAAAACTGTTCGCAGCCTGGCTGACATCGGTGAAGCCCTGAAAACTGTTCTGAAATAAATACCTGTAATAAGAAATAGCCCTCGCTGCTTCCCTCTACAGGAATAGCGAAGGGCTGTCGGTTTCGACATGGTTGGCCATCTTATGATGGCCTTTTTTATTTCAGCATAATGCTAATGCCTGCATAGATTGTGAACTGCGGCTGATAATCCCCGCTGTGCGCAACGGTCCACTGAGGCTCGATAAAACTGTTCACAATATAGTTGCCAATCGGCATAGCACGACCAATCCCCAACCCCGCCGGGATATAATAATCGTCCGTTTTCACATTCCACGTCCATGTTCCGCTGGAACGCAAAAACCAGCCTTTGGACATTTTGTAGATCAAAAACGGTTGCAGAGTGGCTGTCTCAACGTGGTTTCTGTCATTATCGCCAGTGAAACTTTTCTGCCACTGTATCAATGCTCCCCGCAGCCAGCGAGGCATCGTATCGACGACCACTGCGGCCAGCCCGGCTTGCCACTGTCCGGTACCCTGGCCCCAACTATGCGTTATTGGTTATTATTTGCTTGCTTATTATGTTTCTGGAAATGACAACGCCACATTCATAATTGATGTGCATAAACGTTTGATGTCTGAGTTAATGAAGCGATGTTGCTTGTGCAGGAACGTTGCCGCCTTTTGCGCAAGTAAGCAAATGCAGGGAGTTTATGTTGTGACGAGACGAATACAAGATAAAAATGCAGAATCTTGCAGACCTCTGTTGCTATAAAGGATGTCAATTGTGTATACCACTTTGTAGAACGCCCAATATATATTCTTCTGGAAGAGTATTTTTATATTTTATTGTAAGCATATTTTTTACCTCATGTATTTAACCTGGTTGCTCCATCATCATCATGGATGATGAAATAGATATATGTGTAAATGATAATATAACATTGCTCTGGCATGAATAATTAAAACTATTCCTTTAAATGCTACTATTTATCAGTATGTTATGGTGGCGGTAGCGTGTTTGCATTATGGGCTATTACGCTAATGCTTAGCAGCAGAAAAATATTTTCTCAGATAATTAAATTGCTGACATCTTGCAATATCATCATATTCATATGTTCAAATGAGAAAATATTTTGCCAACAATATCACTTTTTCTAAAAGTTAAATTAAGCATATTGATTTTGTGAGCGTCGGGTGTAATTATGCCAGACATTCGTTCAGATAAGTCAGGTCATCGTTCGAATGCCACAATGAATGGAGAATATTAAATATTTACTTTTTTTGGAGTATATTTTTTAACAGTAGAAACATTGTAAGAGAGTTGCGATGGTTTCATTATTTGAACTTCACCTTGATTAATAAAATCAATCCCCTGATATTATTTATCATTATTTGGCGAAGAGGATGCACAGGAAATTAAAGTATTTTAGTCGCATCGGTTAGTTGATCAATAACGATTGCTATATTGGTAAACATGGCGAAATAGCGATACTGACTCGGGATAGATTTATTAAAGATAAAATGCTCAAAGGTATTATTTGAAAAGTAAAGGAAAAGTGTTACTGATTCATCAGGATAAAGATGGAAATGTATCTGGTTACCAGACGGAGGTTCTATCAGAGACATTGAATCGTTGCCCGTAATATACCTGCAACTATTGTGAATGCTACGCTCACACTTCAGCAGTGGCCTCATGATTTCTGTGTATTCTTCTAATGTTAATATATTAAAATCAATTTTCATTTGAAGGAAATGGAAAAGTGTTTGTATCTCTTTTTCTGTGACAAATTCTTTTATTTTTAACTGGGAAGTAATTGGGAACCAGAAACTGAGGATCTAATCTACTTTGTTGTGTTGTGCAAATAAATTTGAACATTAATTCAGGATCAAGCATTAAATTGATTACATATTGGTGCTTTGTTTCAAAAATTATTGTTTGTATCAGGTTAAATAAATTTATTTCGTCATCAGAAAATAAAAGACATTGGCCATAGTTGTCATATGTTTTATCATTGTAAACAGAAATGGCTATTTTTTCTGGGGTGTCAATATTATATTCCAAAGCCAGATAGTTGCCTTTTTCATCGTGATTGGTTTCTAAATTATTTGGATTAATTACATGAAGTGTTTTTAATGCTGATTCGATAAGCTGTTGACTCTCGGAGGTGAATGATTTTCGCTGCGGTGTATAAAGCGTATCAATTCCAACAGTTATACGATGTGGGTCAAGGATTGCCGCAATTATCTTTATTGCCTGCACTGTGGTGGGTAATGTCGTTAGATCCTTATCTGTTTTTAGAGGCTCATTAGATGACCAACCAGAGAAGCGATTGATAACAGAACTGATATTATCAGGATTCATAGCTGCAACCTTATTGTCATTAAACGAGGCGCTGAGCGTACTCGGCTATGGAAAAAGGAACTTGCAAAAATCGCTCATTTTTTGCGTTTCTCTGGCGAGAGTTGCCTATGTTCAACAAGAAAAACCGCCTGCGTTTAACTATACCCATCCAATTTATCTCTTCATGTGATTATTCCTGAGAAAACAATAACGTAATGAGGTTATGTTGTTGCTCATAAAGAAAACAATCAATTAACTTTGATAAAAATATGTTATGTAATTTGGCAACAAATTGGCTACTCTAATCCATTAGTATTATACAAAGTCGACAAGGCTATCATGTTAAGTAAAGCACTGGTTTTTTATCTATATATTGTCATGCCGCTAATTGTGCAACATTTATTATTTACATCAATTTAACAAAAATACCACCTATGATCTATCATCTATACATAATTAACATGTTTGGTTGATTTTGATGTAAATCAATTTTTTAATTCTTGAAAAAAATCTGCAAAACGCGATAAATTGTCATAGATCAAATTGGTGATGTGGTGATAATTTCACTATAAATTGATCGCTGTCGAAAAATGCAAATTTGTTCAATAAAAACCTGTTTATTGTAAGGATTTTGCGGCGTAATATATTTGTGGGATCAATTTGGTTTATTTATTAACATATTTGTAACTTTTTATCATTGTCTTTTCCTCTTTTGATGAAATGGCAACGATAGGGGCGAGCAAATAAATTTCTATTGGGGCATGCGTGTGATCCTTTCTAACGGGGTTCACTCTCGGAGTCTTCATGCGATGAGCAAGGAGTCATGATGTTAGATATAGTCGAACTGTCGCGCTTACAGTTTGCCTTGACCGCGATGTACCACTTCCTTTTTGTGCCACTGACGCTCGGTATGGCGTTCTTGCTGGCCATTATGGAAACGGTCTACGTCCTTTCCGGCAAACAGATTTATAAAGATATGACCAAGTTCTGGGGCAAGTTGTTTGGTATCAACTTCGCTCTAGGGGTGGCAACCGGTCTGACCATGGAGTTCCAGTTCGGGACTAACTGGTCTTACTATTCCCACTATGTAGGGGATATCTTCGGTGCGCCGCTGGCAATCGAAGGTCTGATGGCCTTCTTCCTCGAATCCACCTTTGTAGGTCTGTTCTTCTTCGGTTGGGATCGTCTGGGTAAAGTTCAGCATATGTGTGTCACTTGGCTGGTGGCGCTCGGTTCAAACCTGTCCGCGCTGTGGATTCTGGTAGCGAACGGCTGGATGCAAAACCCAATCGCGTCGGATTTCAATTTCGAAACCATGCGTATGGAAATGGTGAGCTTCTCCGAACTGGTGCTTAACCCGGTTGCTCAGGTGAAATTTGTTCACACTGTGGCCTCTGGTTACGTTACCGGCGCGATGTTCATCCTCGGTATCAGTGCATGGTATATGCTGAAAGGTCGTGACTTTGCCTTCGCAAAACGCTCCTTTGCTATCGCTGCCAGCTTCGGTATGGCTGCTGTGCTGTCTGTTATCGTTCTGGGCGATGAGTCTGGTTACGAAATGGGCGATGTGCAGAAAACCAAACTGGCTGCTATTGAGGCCGAGTGGGAAACTCAGCCTGCGCCTGCCGCCTTTACTCTTTTTGGTATTCCAGACCAGGATGAGCAGACGAACAAATTTGCGATCCAGATCCCTTACGCACTGGGGATTATCGCAACACGTTCCATAGATACTCCGGTTATTGGCCTGAAAGAGCTGATGGTTCAGCATGAAGAACGCATCCGTAACGGGATGAAAGCATATTCTCTGCTTGAGCAACTGCGTTCTGGTTCTACCGACCAGGCCGTACGTGACCAGTTTAATAGCATGAAGAAAGACCTCGGTTACGGTCTGCTGCTGAAGCGTTATACGCCGAATGTGGCCGATGCGACTGAAGCGCAGATTCAACAGGCAACTAAAGACTCCATTCCTCGTGTAGCGCCGCTGTATTTTGCGTTCCGTATCATGGTTGCGTGTGGCTTCCTGCTGCTGGCAATTATCGCGCTCTCTTTCTGGAGTGTAATCCGCAACCGTATTGGCGAGAAAAAATGGCTGCTGCGCGCTGCGTTGTACGGTATTCCACTGCCGTGGATTGCTGTAGAGGCGGGCTGGTTCGTGGCTGAATATGGTCGTCAACCGTGGGCTATCGGTGAAGTGCTGCCGACGGCAGTGGCGAACTCGTCTCTGACCGCTGGCGATCTTATCTTCTCGATGGTGCTGATTTGCGGCCTGTATACCCTGTTCCTGGTGGCAGAATTGTTCCTGATGTTCAAATTTGCACGCCTCGGCCCAAGCAGCCTGAAAACCGGTCGCTATCACTTTGAGCAGTCTTCCACGACTACTCAGCCGGCACGCTAAGACAGGAGTCGTCAAATGATCGATTATGAAGTATTGCGTTTTATCTGGTGGCTGCTGGTTGGCATTCTGCTGATTGGTTTTGCAGTCACTGATGGCTTCGACATGGGGGTGGGCATGCTCACCCGTTTCCTCGGTCGTAACGACACCGAGCGTCGAATTATGATTAACTCCATTGCCCCGCACTGGGACGGTAACCAGGTTTGGCTGATCACTGCGGGCGGCGCGCTGTTTGCCGCCTGGCCGATGGTCTATGCTGCTGCGTTCTCCGGCTTCTATGTCGCGATGATCCTGGTGCTGGCGTCTTTGTTCTTCCGTCCGGTCGGTTTTGATTACCGCTCCAAGATCGAAGAAACCCGCTGGCGCAACATGTGGGACTGGGGCATCTTCATTGGTAGCTTCGTTCCGCCGTTGGTGATTGGTGTGGCGTTCGGCAACCTGTTACAGGGCGTACCGTTCAACGTGGATGAATATCTGCGTCTGTACTACACCGGTAACTTTTTCCAGCTGCTTAACCCGTTCGGCCTGCTGGCTGGCGTGGTGAGCGTAGGGATGATCATTACTCAGGGCGCGACCTACCTGCAAATGCGCACTGTGGGCGAATTGCACCTGCGTACCCGTGCAACCGCTCAGGTGGCGGCACTGGTGACTCTGGTGTGCTTCGCACTGGCTGGCGTATGGGTGATGTACGGTATCGACGGTTATGTTGTGAAATCGACAATGGACCATTACGCAGCCTCTAACCCGCTGAATAAAGAAGTGGTGCGTGAAGCTGGCGCATGGCTGGTTAACTTCAACAACACGCCGATTCTGTGGGCGATTCCGGCGCTGGGTGTGGTTCTGCCGCTGTTGACCATCCTGACTGCACGTATGGATAAAGCCGCCTGGGCGTTTGTGTTCTCCTCCTTGACGCTGGCCTGCATCATCCTGACTGCGGGTATTGCAATGTTCCCGTTTGTGATGCCGTCCAGCACTATGATGAATGCAAGTCTGACAATGTGGGATGCAACTTCCAGCCAGCTAACGCTTAACGTTATGACCTGGGTTGCGGTGGTTCTGGTACCGATCATTCTGCTCTACACCGCCTGGTGTTACTGGAAAATGTTCGGTCGTATCACCAAAGAAGATATTGAACGTAACACCCACTCTCTGTACTAAGTAAGGAGCTAAAAATGTGGTATTTCGCATGGATTCTGGGAACGCTTCTTGCCTGTTCGTTTGGGGTAATCACCGCGCTGGCGCTTGAGCACGTCGAATCAGGCAAAGCCGGTCAAGAAGACATCTGATGAGTAAAATTATCGCAACCTTGTATGCGGTAATGGACAAGCGCCCCCTGCGGGCGCTTTCCTTCGTGATGGCGCTTCTGTTAGCAGGATGTATGTTTTGGGACCCATCACGTTTCGCCGCGAAGACCAGTGAGCTGGAAATCTGGCATGGTTTATTGCTGATGTGGGCCGTGTGCGCCGGCGTTATTCACGGTGTGGGGTTCCGTCCGCAGAAGGTTCTTTGGCAAGGGATTTTTTGCCCATTGCTTGCCGATTTTGTGCTCATTGCCGGGCTGATTTTCTTCTTCTTTTAAATCAGAATTCTCTCTAAAAATTTATGGGCCATTAAAGGTCCATAAATTTTTACGCTCCCTTAACTTGCTCTCATTCCCAAACCTCATTCGCACGCGTATAGTAGCAGCGTTTAAAAGCTCTAACTTTTGTTGCATTACCGGGATGTAAAGTGAATACAACGCTGTTTCGATGGCCGGTTCGCGTCTACTATGAAGATACCGATGCCGGTGGTGTGGTGTACCACGCCAGTTACGTCGCTTTTTATGAAAGAGCACGCACAGAGATGCTGCGTCATCATCACTTCAGCCAACAGGCGCTGATGGCTGAACGCGTTGCCTTCGTGGTGCGTAAAATGACGGTGGAATATTACGCACCCGCGCGGCTCGACGATATGCTCGAAATTCAGACTGAAATAACATCAATGCGTGGCACCTCTTTGGTTTTCACGCAACGTATTGTCAACGCCGAGAATACTTTGCTGAATGAAGCAGAGGTTCTGGTTGTTTGCGTTGACCCACTCAAAATGAAGCCTCGTGCGCTTCCCAAGTCTATTGTCGCGGAGTTTAAGCAGTGACTGACATGAATATCCTTGATTTGTTCCTGAAGGCAAGCCTTCTGGTTAAACTTATCATGTTGATTTTGATTGGTTTTTCAATCGCATCCTGGGCCATTATTATCCAGCGGACCCGTATCCTTAACGCTGCGGCACGCGAAGCTGAAGCGTTTGAAGATAAATTCTGGTCTGGAATCGAACTTTCCCGCCTCTACCAGGAAAGCCAGGGAAAACGAGATAATCTCACGGGCTCGGAACAAATATTTTACAGTGGGTTCAAAGAATTTGTGCGTCTGCATCGAGCCAACAGCCATGCGCCGGAAGCGGTAGTAGAAGGTGCATCGCGTGCGATGCGTATTTCTATGAACCGTGAACTGGAGAATCTGGAGACGCACATCCCGTTCCTTGGCACGGTAGGTTCCATTAGCCCGTATATCGGTCTGTTTGGCACCGTTTGGGGGATCATGCACGCGTTTATCGCCCTTGGTGCGGTGAAGCAGGCAACATTGCAAATGGTTGCCCCTGGTATCGCAGAAGCGTTGATTGCGACAGCAATTGGTCTGTTTGCCGCTATTCCAGCGGTTATGGCTTACAACCGTCTCAACCAGCGTGTGAACAAACTGGAACTGAATTACGATAACTTTATGGAAGAGTTTACCGCGATTCTGCACCGCCAGGCGTTCACCGTTAGCGAGAGCAACAAGGGGTAAGCCATGGCCAGAGCGCGTGGACGGGGTCGTCGCGATCTCAAGTCCGAAATTAATATTGTACCGCTACTGGACGTACTACTGGTGCTGTTACTGATCTTTATGGCGACGGCGCCAATCATCACCCAGAGCGTTGAGGTCGATCTACCGGACGCTACAGAATCGCAGGCGGTGAGCAGTAATGATAATCCGCCGGTCATTATTGAAGTATCCGGTGTCGGTCAGTACACCGTGGTGGTTGAGAAGGAGCGCCTGGAACATTTACCACCAGAACAGGTGGTGGCGGAAGTATCTAGCCGTTTCAGGGCTAATCCGAAAACGGTCTTTCTGATCGGTGGCGCAAAAGATGTGCCTTACGATGAAATAATTAAAGCGCTGAACTTGTTACACAGTGCGGGTGTGAAATCGGTTGGTTTAATGACGCAGCCTATTTAAGCATCTGCGTTTTCCTTGCTTGAAAGAGAGCGGGTAACAGGCGAACAGTTTTTGGGAACCGAGAGTGTCAAAGGCAACCGAACAAAACGACAAGCTCAAACGGGCGATAATTATTTCAGCAGTGCTGCATATCATCTTATTTGCGGCACTGATCTGGAGTTCGTTCGATGAGAATATGGAAGCTTCAGCCGGTGGCGGCGGTGGTTCATCCATCGACGCGGTAATGGTTGATTCAGGTGCAGTCGTTGAGCAGTACAAACGCATGCAAAACCAGGAATCAAGCGCGAAGCGTTCTGAAGAGCAGCTCAAGATTAAGGAGCGGCAGGCCGCTGAAGAACTGCGTGAAAAACAAGCTGCGGAACAGGAACGCCTGAAGCAACTTGAGAAAGAGCGGTTAGCCGCTCAGGAGCAAAAGAAACAGGCTGAAGAAGCTGCCAAACAGGCCGAGTTGAAGCAGAAGCAAGCGGAAGAAGCAGCAGCGAAAGCTGCGGCAGATGCTAAAGCGAAGGCCGAAGCGGATGCCAAAGCAGCCGCAGAAGCTGCGAAGAAAGCGGCTGCGGATGCGAAGAAAAAAGCAGAAGCAGAAGCCGCCAAAGCTGCAGCTGAAGCGCAGAAAAAAGCCGAGGCTGAAGCCGCTAAAGCTGCTGCTGCGCTGAAGAAGAAAGCAGAAGCGGCGGAAGCCGCAGCAGCTGAGGCAAGAAAGAAAGCGGCTGCTGAGAAGGCTAAGGCCGAAGCTGAGAAGAAAGCTGCAGCAGAAAAGGCGGCTGCTGAGAAGAAAGCGGCTGCAGAAAAGGCGGCAGCTGAGAAGAAAGCGGCTGCAGAAAAGGCGGCAGCTGAGAAGAAAGCGGCTGCAGAAAAGGCGGCAGCTGAGAAGAAAGCAGCGGCAGAGAAGGCGGCTGCTGAGAAGAAAGCGGCGGCAGAAAAGGCCGCCGCAGAGAAAAAAGCTGCGGCGGCAAAAGCAGCTGCTGAAAAAGCCGCTGCAGCAAAAGCTGCCGCGGAGGCGGATGATCTTTTCGGTGAGCTAAGCTCCGGTAAGAATGCACCGAAAACCGGTGGTGGGGCGAAAGGCAGCAATGTTTCCTCTACCGGGAGTGGTAATACTAAAAGTAGCGCATCAGGCGCTGAGATTAATGACTACAAGAACCAGATTGCTACGGCTATAGCCAGCAGGCTCAACGACAAGTCATTGTATGTCGGGAAAACGTGCAGATTGCATATCAAACTGACTACAGATGGCACTGTACTTAGCGTTGAGTCAGAAGGTGGTGATGAAGCATTATGCCGGGCCGCGCTTGTCGCTGTTAATCAAGCAAAATTGCCTAAGCCACCGAGCCAGGCTGTATATGAGGTATTCAAAGATGCTTCTCTGAACTTTAAGCCGTAAGCAGAGCTATAGCAGTAACAATGGTTTGTTCTGATAGTTTTGTGTATTTGAGTTTGTTAACCTTCTGCTAAATTATCCTGAGCTATCTGTTCGGATAAGGGAGATACGATGAAGCAGGCATTACGATTAGCTTTTAGTTTTTTAATACTATGGACTGCTGCAGTGCATGCGACAGTCAGTATCGATATTACTGACTGGAATGACTCTGCGCGCCCTATTGGCGTAGTTCCTTTCCAGTGGGCAGGACCTGGTGCGGCACCTGAAGATATTGGCGGCATCGTTGCTGCAGACCTGCGTAACAGTGGTAAATTTAACCCGTTAGACCGCGCTCGTCTGCCACAGCAGCCGGGTAGTGCGCAGGAAGTGCAACCTGCTGCATGGTCTGCTCTGGGCATCGATGCCGTGGTTGTGGGACAGGTTACTCCGAATCCCGATGGTTCTTACAATGTCGCTTATCAGTTGGTTGACACTGGCGGCGCTCCGGGTACAGTACTTGCTCAGAATTCATACAAAGTTAACAAACAATGGCTGCGCTATGCTGGCCATACCGCCAGTGATGAAGTGTTTGAAAAACTAACCGGCATTAAAGGTGCGTTCCGTACCCGTATCGCCTACGTTGTTCAGACCAACGGCGGTCAGTTCCCGTATGAACTGCGCGTATCTGATTACGACGGCTACAACCAGTTTGTGGTTCACCGTTCTCCACAGCCGCTGATGTCTCCGGCATGGTCACCGGATGGTTCTAAACTGGCATATGTCACTTTTGAAAGTGGTCGTTCCGCGCTGGTTATCCAGACGCTGGCGAATGGTGCAGTACGTCAGGTCGCTTCTTTCCCGCGTCACAACGGTGCGCCTGCATTCTCACCAGACGGTAGCAAACTGGCGTTCGCTCTGTCGAAAACGGGTAGCCTGAACCTGTATGTTATGGATTTGGCTTCTGGTCAGATTCGTCAGGTAACGGATGGTCGCAGCAATAATACCGAACCAACCTGGTTCCCGGACAGCCAGAACCTGGCCTTTACTTCTGACCAGGCCGGTCGTCCGCAGGTTTATAAAGTGAATATCAACGGCGGTGCGCCTCAACGTATTACCTGGGAAGGTTCACAAAACCAGGATGCGGATGTCAGCAGCGACGGTAAATTTATGGTAATGGTTAGCTCCAATGGTGGGCAACAACACATTGCCAAACAAGATCTGGTAACGGGAGGCGTACAAGTTCTGTCGTCCACGTTCCTGGATGAAACGCCAAGTCTGGCACCTAACGGCACTATGGTAATCTACAGCTCTTCTCAGGGGATGGGATCCGTGCTGAATTTGGTTTCTACAGATGGGCGTTTCAAAGCGCGTCTTCCGGCAACTGATGGACAGGTCAAATTCCCTGCCTGGTCGCCGTATCTGTGATAATAATTAATTGAATAGTAAAGGAATCATTGAAATGCAACTGAACAAAGTGCTGAAAGGGCTGATGATTGCTCTGCCTGTTATGGCAATTGCGGCATGTTCTTCCAACAAGAACGCCAGCAATGACGGCAGCGAAGGCATGCTGGGTGCCGGCACTGGTATGGATGCGAACGGCGGCAACGGCAATGGCAACATGTCTTCCGAAGAGCAGGCTCGTCTGCAAATGCAACAGCTGCAGCAGAACAACATCGTTTACTTCGATCTGGACAAATACGATATCCGTTCTGATTTCGCTCAAATGCTGGATGCACACGCAAACTTCCTGCGTAGCAACCCGTCTTACAAAGTCACCGTAGAAGGTCACGCGGACGAACGTGGTACTCCTGAGTACAACATCTCCCTGGGTGAGCGTCGTGCGAACGCTGTTAAGATGTATCTGCAGGGTAAAGGCGTTTCTGCTGACCAGATCTCCATCGTTTCTTACGGTAAAGAAAAACCTGCAGTACTGGGTCATGACGAAGCGGCGTATGCCAAAAACCGTCGTGCGGTACTGGTTTACTAAGAGAATTGCATGAGCAGTAACTTCAGACATCATCTGTTGAGTCTGTCGTTACTGGTTGGCATAGCGGCCCCCTGGGCCGCTTTTGCTCAGGCGCCAATCAGTAGTGTCGGCTCAGGCTCGGTCGAAGACCGCGTCACTCAACTTGAGCGTATTTCTAATGCTCACAGCCAGCTTTTAACTCAACTCCAGCAGCAACTCTCCGATAATCAGTCCGATATTGATTCCCTGCGGGGGCAAATTCAGGAAAATCAGTATCAACTGAATCAGGTTGTAGAGCGGCAGAAACAGATTCTGTTACAGATGGATAGCCTCAGCAGCGGTGGTAGTACGACGCAGTCTACGGGCGGCGCTCAAAGCGGAGCGACTGCAACAACGACGCCAACGGCTGATGCAGGAACTGCAAACGCTGGCGCGGCAGTGAAAAGCGGCGATCCAAACACTGATTATAATGCGGCTATTGCGCTGGTGCAGGATAAATCTCGCCAGGATGATGCGATGGTGGCATTTCAGAATTTCATCAAAAATTATCCTGACTCAACTTACCTGCCAAATGCCAATTATTGGCTGGGACAGTTAAACTACAACAAGGGTAAGAAAGATGATGCTGCATACTATTTTGCTTCGGTGGTGAAAAATTATCCGAAGTCACCGAAGGCTGCTGATGCGATGTTTAAAGTTGGCGTCATCATGCAGGACAAAGGTGATACAGCAAAAGCGAAAGCCGTGTATCAGCAGGTTATCAGTAAATACCCTGGTACTGATGGCGCGAAACAGGCGCAAAAACGTCTGAACGCCATGTAATGCATAACCCGCGACCAGAAGTCGTGTTATTTCTGGTCGTGTCGTGTGAATCATAAGCAGTTGAGTGATCTGCATCGAAATTTTTGTTGCGCTCAAGTCTGAAATCAGTAATATATGCCGCCGTTGCCACGGGATATCAAACAAACCGAAAGCAATGCTAAAGTGGGTCGTTAGCTCAGTTGGTAGAGCAGTTGACTTTTAATCAATTGGTCGCAGGTTCGAATCCTGCACGACCCACCAATCGTAAAGATTGGAGCAGTAGTTAGTAGTATCCAGCGTAGTATCGGGTGATTAGCTCAGCTGGGAGAGCACCTCCCTTACAAGGAGGGGGTCGGCGGTTCGATCCCGTCATCACCCACCACTCGGGTCGTTAGCTCAGTTGGTAGAGCAGTTGACTTTTAATCAATTGGTCGCAGGTTCGAATCCTGCACGACCCACCAATCATAAAGATTGAAGCAGTAGTTAGTAGTATCCAGCACAGTATCGGGTGATTAGCTCAGCTGGGAGAGCACCTCCCTTACAAGGAGGGGGTCGGCGGTTCGATCCCGTCATCACCCACCACCGGGTCGTTAGCTCAGTTGGTAGAGCAGTTGACTTTTAATCAATTGGTCGCAGGTTCGAATCCTGCACGACCCACCAGTGTAAAAAGGCGCCCTAAAGGCGCCTTTTTGCTATATACGTCTTTTTGCATCCCCTCTTAAGACTCACCAGGATCGTTTTACTTTATAAGTACGGATTCGTTCTGTTATTTCGCAGAAAACGGGTTAAATATGCATATCTGCTAATAATTAGATGAGTGAACTTTTATGGCTGAGAATATTAAGCAATTCATTGATTTTCTTATCAAAGCTAAACAAAGCACGTATGCAAATTCCAATAGCGCAGTGATGACACTTGCACCACTTACTGGGGCAAAACTCCATGAATATGAACAAGGAGCGCTATTCTACAGGGACATTTATTACGGTTTTTTACAGTTTACTGGGCAGGAAGTTATTTATCAGAGAGAAACAGCGGTATGGTCTATGAGCTATTCCGGTAAATGTTTTCTGGATAAAGACTCAGAAAGTATCTACGGTTTTTTACGTCAGGCGCTATTGCAATCGACTCGGGATATGCCATTCCGTGGCCCATTTGAATTCAATAGCGAAAATGATCTGCGATATGTTAACTGCTATAGCGGCAACTTTGACTTTTTCAGTGGTGAAGAACAGATATGGCATAACAACATGTTAGCCTACAAGCTTTACTATTCAGGAGGGTGGGTAAACTAATCAGCCATCAAATAATAGGCCATGACATTTCCCTATCAATCGACTATCTTGTTTAGCATACAAAACAAACAAACCGATTATGGCAAGTTTTCACGCTTTATATCGGTTTAATAGTTAAGCCTATAAAACGAGATGGCAAAATGAGCGTGATGTTTGATCCTGAAGCCGCAATATATCCCTTCCCACCGAAGCCGACACCGTTAAGCATTGATGAAAAAACGCATTACCGTGAAAAAATAAAACGGCTGTTAAAAGAACGTAATGCGGTGATGGTCGCCCACTACTATACCGATCCCGAAATTCAACAACTGGCGGAAGAGACCGGCGGCTGCATTTCCGATTCGCTGGAAATGGCTCGTTTTGGCGCACAACATTCCGCGTCTACGCTGTTAGTCGCTGGGGTGAGATTTATGGGAGAAACCGCCAAAATCCTCAGCCCGGAAAAAACAGTGTTGATGCCAACCCTTCAGGCCGAATGTTCTTTAGATTTGGGGTGCTCCATTGATGAATTCAACGCATTTTGCGATGCCCACCTCGATCGTACTGTCGTTGTTTACGCTAACACTTCTGCCGCGGTAAAAGCTCGTGCGGACTGGGTGGTGACTTCAAGTATTGCCGTTGAACTGATTGATCACCTGGATAGTTTGGGTGAAAAAATAATCTGGGCGCCGGATAAACATTTGGGGCGTTACGTGCAAAAACAGACTGGTGCAGACATCTTGTGCTGGCAGGGAACCTGTATCGTTCATGATGAGTTTAAGACTCAGGCATTAACCCGCTTGCAAAAACAGTACCCTGATGCTGCCATATTGGTGCATCCTGAATCACCACAATCCATCGTTGAGATGGCAGATGCGATCGGTTCAACAAGTCAGCTGATCAACGCCGCGAAAACGTTGCCGCACCAGCAACTCATTGTGGCGACCGACCGGGGTATCTTCTATAAAATGCAGCAGGCGGTACCTGATAAAGTACTGTTGGAAGCGCCAACCGCAGGTCAGGGCGCGACCTGCCGCAGTTGCGCACATTGTCCGTGGATGGCCATGAATGGCCTTCAGGCTATTGTTGAGGCGTTGGAACAGGGAGGAAGCAAACACGAAGTCCATGTTGAAGAAATGCTGCGAGAGAGGGCGCAGGTACCACTCAATCGTATGCTGAATTTTGCGGCTACACTACGTGCATAACTGACAATAAGGCATCACGCTACGCTTTGGGGGAAAGATGGATTTTTTTAGCACGCAGAACATTCTGGTTCATATACCGATCGGCGCAGGCGGTTACGATCTTTCATGGATTGAAGCGATAGGGACCATTGCAGGTTTACTTTGCATTGGACTCGCCAGTATGGAGAAGATCAGCAACTACTTTTTTGGTCTGCTCAACGTTACTCTGTTTGGTATTATTTTCTTTCAAATTCAACTCTATGCCAGTTTGCTGCTGCAGGTGTTTTTCTTTGCAGCCAATATTTACGGCTGGTATGCCTGGTCGCGACAAACCGGTCAGAATGAAGCTGAGTTGAAAATTCGCTGGTTGCCATTGCCGAAGGCTTTAACCTGGCTGACGATCTGCGTGGTTGCTATTGGTTTGATGACGGCATTTATCAATCCGGTATTTGCGTTCCTGACCCGCGTGGCGGTAATGATCATGCAAGCGCTGGGGTTACAGGTCGCTATGCCAGACTTACAACCGGATGCATTCCCATTTTGGGATTCATGCATGATGGTATTATCTATTGTGGCAATGATTCTGATGACACGGAAATATGTCGAAAACTGGTTGCTGTGGGTCATCATTAACGTGATCAGCGTGGTGATCTTCGCATTGCAGGGCGTGTATGCCATGTCGCTGGAGTACCTGCTCCTGACTTTTATTGCTCTGAATGGCAGCCGGATGTGGATCAACAGCGCACGCGAGAGAGGTTCACGCGCGCTATCCCATTAATGGTGATGATGTGAATGGCCGGATGCTCCTTGGTTAAGGTGGCAATCCGGTCCGCGGCAAGGCTGGTACTCCATCTGGACGGTGGCGTGTTCAATCTGATAATGCTCCATCAGATAATGCTGGATCTGTTCCAACAAAGCGTCGTGATCGTGTGGTGGAATTACCTGTACATGCAACGTCATCAGCGGCTTCTCCCCCACCATCCATACATGCACATGATGCACATTGCGCACTTCCGGGATTTCCCTGCACATACGGCGCTTAAGTTCAGCAATATCCAGCGAAACTGGCGCACCTTCAAGTAATTCATTCACGCTATCTTTCAATAACCGCCAGGCGCTGCGCAAAACCAGAAGCGACACGAGGATAGAGAGAATTGGGTCGGCAGGCGTCCAGCCAGTCCAGATAATAATTAATGCGGCGACGATGGCGCCAACAGACCCCAGCAGATCGCCCAATACATGCAGTGCCGCTGCACGTACGTTGAGATTTTTTTCTCCACTGCCGCGATGAAGCAACCAGAAGGAAAGCACATTTGCCAGCAGTCCAGCTACCGCAATCGTCATCATCATGCCGCCTTCGACCGGGCGCGGCATACGAAAACGCTCTATTGCCTCCCAGACAATCAAAATTGTAATTACCACTAATGCAATGGCATTCACAAACGCGGCGAGGGTGGTCAGCCTTAACCAGCCGAAAGTATGGCGAATGGTAGGTGGGCGACGAGAAAATTGTACGGCAAGCAGGGCGAAAAGCAGAGCCGCAGTATCAGTAAGCATGTGTCCGGCATCGGCCAGCAGGGCCAGAGAACCAGAAAGAAAACCGCCGATGACCTCTATTAACATGAAACCAGCGGTTACGCAGAAAGCATACAATAAGCGGCGAGCGTTATTATCTTCTGGCAAGTGTGAGGACGAATGTGAGTGTGCCATGACGAGTCATCCCTTAATTAATCTCACTTAACTTTATGACATCATACTGCTTTTAGAAGGGAAAAATTAAAAGGGAGGGATTTCACACTCTCAATATTGGCTATTTTGCAGAATTACTGCGTAGTATCGACTTCTGTTCGCGACCAGTGAAGGCTGAAAGGGGACTGAAACAATGTGGTTGTTCAGAGGATGTTCTTGTTTTTCTCGTTATGTCAGATAACTGTTTTTCAACAGTACATAGGCTATTGAATGGCAGACAACGGCTTAAGATTTCAGTTAAAAGAATAAATCCAGCATATAATATTAAAAAATTAATAAACAGAGTATGTTTTGTTAGGCATTGTGAAATACAGGTCATTTTTCGCAACATTCTGGCGTTTTTCTTGCTAATTCTAGGATTAATTCGTTCATAGTGTAAGACCCCGTTTACACATTCTGACGGAAGATATAGATTGGAAGGATTGCATTCACCAAAATAAGTATGGCAACTCTGGAACAGACATGAATTATCAGAACGACGATTTACGCATCAAAGAGATCAAAGAGTTACTTCCTCCTGTCGCATTACTGGAAAAATTCCCCGCTACCGAAAATGCTGCCACTACAGTTGCTCATGCCCGTAAGGCGATCCATAAGATCCTGAAAGGTAACGATGAGCGCCTGTTAGTGGTGATTGGTCCGTGTTCTATTCATGACCCCGTCGCGGCTAAAGAGTACGCAACTCGCTTGCTGGCGCTGCGTGAAGAGCTGAAAGATGAGTTGGAAATTGTTATGCGCGTCTATTTTGAAAAGCCGCGCACCACAGTGGGCTGGAAAGGGCTGATTAACGATCCGCATATGGATAACAGTTTCCAGATCAACGACGGTTTACGCATTGCTCGTAAATTGCTGCTTGATATTAACGATAGCGGCCTGCCAGCAGCGGGGGAATTTCTCGATATGATTACCCCGCAGTATCTCGCGGACCTGATGAGTTGGGGCGCAATTGGCGCACGTACAACAGAATCGCAAGTTCACCGCGAACTTGCTTCGGGCCTTTCTTGTCCGGTCGGATTCAAAAATGGTACTGATGGTACGATAAAAGTGGCTATCGATGCGATTAACGCTGCAGGTGCGCCGCACTGCTTCCTGTCTGTGACAAAATGGGGTCATTCGGCGATTGTGAATACCAGCGGTAATGGCGATTGCCATATCATACTGCGTGGCGGGAAAGAGCCCAACTACAGTGCGAAACACGTTGCCGAAGTGAAAGAAGGGTTGAACAAAGCAGGGTTGCCGGCGCAGGTGATGATCGATTTCAGCCACGCTAACTCGTCCAAACAGTTTAAAAAACAGATGGATGTTTGCGCCGATGTTTGCCAGCAGATTGCCGGTGGCGAAAAAGCCATTATTGGCGTGATGGTTGAAAGCCATCTGGTGGAAGGCAATCAGAGCCTGGAAAGCGGTGAGCCGCTGGCCTATGGCAAGAGCATCACCGATGCCTGCATTGGCTGGGAAGATACCGATGCTCTATTACGTTCACTGGCGAATGCCGTAAAAGCACGTCGTGGATAAGGTTTAATTTTCGGATGCGCCACCAGAGTGGCTTATCTGGTGAATCACCGTAGGCCTGATAAGACGCGTAGCGTCGCATCAGGCAATGTGCTTTATTGTTAGCGATGAAAAATAAAAAAGCCGACTTACTTTCAGTCGGCTTTATCATTTGAAACAACGGCTACGCTTACTTCGCTTTACCCTGGTTGGCTACTGCCGCAGCTTTCGCCGCGATTTCGTCAGCATTACCCAGATAGTAACGTTTCAGTGGTTTGAAGTTCTCGTCGAATTCATAAACCAGCGGTACGCCAGTCGGAATATTCAACTCAAGAATCTCTTCTTCGCTCATGTTATCGAGATATTTCACCAGCGCACGCAGAGAGTTACCATGGGCAGCGATGATCACGCGCTCTCCGCTCTTCATGCGCGGGAGAATAGTTTCATTCCAGTAAGGAATCACCCGGTCAATAGTCAACGCCAGGCTTTCAGTCAGCGGTAACTCTTTCTCGCTCAACTTAGCATAACGCGGATCGTGTCCCGGGTAACGTTCATCATCTTTAGTCAGTTCCGGCGGAGTCACCGCAAAACCACGACGCCATTGTTTCACCTGCTCGTCGCCATATTTTTCTGCGGTTTCCGCTTTGTTCAGCCCCTGCAACGCACCGTAATGACGTTCGTTGAGTTTCCAAGATTTCTCAACGGGCAGCCATGCCTGATCCAGTTCGTCCAGTACGTTCCACAGAGTATGGATTGCACGTTTCAGGACGGAGGTGTAAGCAAAGTCAAAGCTGTAACCTTCCTCTTTCAGCAGTTTGCCTGCTGCTTTTGCTTCGCTTACGCCTTTCTCAGACAGATCTACATCATACCAACCAGTAAAGCGGTTTTCTTTGTTCCACTGACTTTCGCCGTGACGAACCAGAACCAGCTTAGTTACAGCCATATACTTACTCCTCAAACTATTTTTAATGATAATAATTCTCATTATATTGCCGATAGCCACACACGGCAATGCTTAGGTATAACAATAGCGAAAATGGTGATTCAATGTAAGTCAACTGTAAACAAATGATTGCATTTTGGTGTGAACTTGAGCATCTGGCGGAAAAAGTGCTACGGCCGCAGAAAGAATGTAAAGGGGTGACTAACTCTTTTGTACCATTCAGACATATAGCTACTACGTATTTTTATTAAAAATAAATTCACGTTATAAATAATTTAATTCCGTCATGTGGATCATCTAATTGATGGAAATGTGAAAGCAATCATATTTAAAGGTCAATTAAACGTAATTTATGACACTTATCTATTACCGGCTTTTCAGGTTAACAGGTAAGCTAGCAGTAATTGAGACATATCACCTATGTACTGAGGACTGTAAGTAATAACGCCTGATTAAAGGAATGAAAGGGGAAGGAAATGAATAAAAAAATTTATCTGTTTTGTTCAGCCGGTATGTCAACATCATTGCTGGTTTCAAAAATGCGGCAGCAGGCTGAAAAATATCAGGTGCCCGTATACATTGAGGCATTTTCTGAAACTTTCGCAGTAGCGAAAGGACCGAAGGCTGATGTCATTTTGCTTGGACCGCAAATTGCCTATTTGCGTGAAGATATTCAAAAATTATTACCCAATAAACCAGTAGAAGTCATTGATAGTCAATTGTATGGCAAGATTGATGGTTTAGCTGTATTAAAATTTGCAGTTGCTATTATTAAAAAATCATTAATTTAATTTTTCGTCAAAGAGTAATTTCATTTCATATAGCATCACGATGAACTCATTTTAAAGGGTGATCAAAAATGAACAGCGCCATAAATTCGCTGGAAAGAATAATTTTACCCTTCGCGGTAAAATTAGGTAAGCAGGTACATGTAAATGCAATAAAAAATGGATTTATTCGACTACTACCATTAACGCTTGTAGGAGCGTTATTTGTCCTGATCAATAATGTGTTTTTAAATTTTGGTGAAGGTTCTTTTTTCTGGTCACTGGGCGTTCGTCTGGATGCCGGAACCATAGCAACTCTCGACGGTTTAAAGACTACTGGCAACAGCGTGTATAACGGTACGCTCGGCATAATGTCTCTATTGACACCATTCTTTATTGGGATGGCATTGGCTGAAGAGCGCAAGGTTGATCCTATCGCCGCCGGTTTACTTTCAATTGCAGCATTCATGACAGTTACTCCATTCAGCGTCAATAATGTTGCGGCTATCGGCACTAACTGGTTGGGCGGCACCAATATTATTTCTGGTATTATTATTGGACTCGCAGTTGCAGAGATTTTCACCTTTGTAATGCGCAGAAAATGGATTATCACCTTACCGGCGAGCGTCCCTTCATCGGTGTCCCGTTCATTTAGCGCCTTGATTCCGGGCTTTATTATTCTATTGATTGCAGGCCTGATATCCTGGGGATTATCTCTGTTGGGTACGCATTTCCACCAGTTGATTATGAATAGTATATCCACGCCACTCGCCTCTTTAGGTGGTGTTGTCGGTTGGGCATATGTCATTTTGAATACGTTACTCTGGTTCTTTGGGGTTCACGGTGGCCTGGCGCTGACTGCATTAAATAGCGGAATAATGGCGCCGTGGGGAATGGAGAATATGGATATTTATACCCAGTATGGTTCGGTTGAGGCGGCACTGGCGCGACTCTGGGGTTAATTATTGCAATTTTTATTGCTTCACGCCGGGCCGACTACCGTCAGGTTGCGAAACTGGCATTACCATCAGGATTATTTGAAATTAACGAGCCGATCTTATTCGGTCTCCCAATTATTATGAATCCGATCTTGATGATCCCATTCGTTTTGATCCAACCTATTCTCGCAGCCCTGACTTTAATTGCGTATTCTTTGGGGTTGATTCCCCCATCAACCAACTTTGCTCCCTGGACAATGCCACCAGGATTAGGCGCTTTTTTTAACTCTAATGGCAGCGTCGCGGCATTAATTATGGCGCTATTCAACCTGGCAGTAGCGACTTTAATTTATTTACCGTTTGTTGTTATTGCTAACAAAGCACAGCATGAAATTGAAGAAGAGGAAAGTGAAGAGGATATTGCAGCAGCGTTAAAGTTTTAATCTTGCAATATTAGCAACGCTCCGACACAGGCGGAACGTTGCTTTAACCGG
>NZ_BBMY01000019.1 GCF_000759775.1 Escherichia albertii NBRC 107761 = DSM 17582 | reverse complement strand
GTCGAGTACCGGCACCGGCTCACCAAAGGTGAATGCCTCCATTTTCGGGGCGCTGGCGGTCATTTTTTTTGCCGCAGGTTGCGGTGTTTTCCCTTTTTTCTTGCTCATCAGTAAAACTCCAGAATGGTGGATGTCAGCGGGGTGCTGATACCGGCGGTGAGTGGCTCATTTAACAGGGCGTGCATGGTCGCCCAGGCGAGGTCGGCGTGGCTGGCTTCCTCGCTGCGGCTGGCCTCATAGGTGGCACTGCGTCCGATGCTGGTCATGGTCTTGCGGATAGCCATAAACGAGCTGGTGATGTCGGTGGCGCTGACGTCGTATTCCAGACAGCCACGGCGGATGACGTCTTTTGCCTTGAGCACCATTGCGGTTTTCATTTCCGGCGTGTAGCGGATGTCGCGCGCGGCGGGATAGAACGAGCGCACGAGCTGGAACACGCCGACACCGAGGCCGGTGGCATCAATACCGATGTATTCGACGTTGTATTTTTCGGTGAGTTTGCGGATGGATTCAGCCTGGGTGGCAAAGTCCATGCCTTTCCACTGGTGACGCTCAAGTATTCTGAATTTGCCACCGGCCACCACCGGCGGTGCCAGTACCACGCATCCGGCGCTGTCGCCACGGTGTGACGGGTCGTAACCAATCCATACCGGGCGGGAGCCGAACGGATTGGCGGCAAACGGCGCATAGTCTTCCCATTCTTCCAGCGTGTCGACCATGCAGCGTTGCAGCTCCTCGAACGGGAACACCGATGCCTTGTCGTCAACAAATTCACACATGAACAGGTTTTTAAAATCGTCGGCGCTGTTTTCGCGTTTGAGCTGCTCAATGTCGAACAGCGTGCAGCCGCCTTTCAGGGCGTCCTCAATGGTGACAATCTGTCGCCACTGGCCGTCCGCACAGAGAAGCCCACCGGCAAGGGCGTTATGACTGACGTCGATTTCCACGCGTTCGGCGGCGCTGGCGCGTCCCCGGTTAAACAGTTCACCCGACCAGAACGGGTAGGCGTCGTGCGCCAGCGTGGACGGGGTGGAGAAATAGGTCGAGCGCAGGTGACTCTGTGAGGCCATACCTGATGCCACCTTACGCAGTACCTGAAAATTCGGGATCCAGAAAATCTCATCGACGTACAGGTCGCCGTTATGACTCTGCGCGGTGTTGGAGTTGGTGCCGAGAAAAATCAGTTTTGCGCCGTTATTGCCCAGGACAATCGGGTCACCGGTCAGGTCAACGTCAACCAGACGGGCAAAGGCGATGATGTATTCGCGGAACACATACGCCTGCGTTTTACTGGCCGACAGAAAAATCTGGTTATGACCGGTTTTCAGGGCACGCAGCAGCGCCTCGCGGGAAAAATAAAACGTCGCGCCAATCTGGCGGGATTTCAGGATATCGCGGATGCGGTGCTCAAGCCCGGCGCGATACCAGTGCAACTGATAGTCGAAAGACTGCTCAAAGAAAATCTGCTCCAGCTTTTCGATGGCCTCGTCACTGAAAAAATTCTTTTTCGGTTTGCGACGCCCGCCTTTGTTGCGGTTAGCGACGTTCGGATTAAGGTCTGCCTCGTTGCCGGTCTGACTGTAACGGTTGACCCGCGCCAGTCGTTCAATCTGGCGTCCGAGCAGGTCAATTTCCTTGAAATCACCGCCGGTTTTCTGCGGTTTGATGATGAGCTGGGTCAGCCGCGCTTCCAGGCTCATTTCGACACGGCTGATGGGGGCAACACTGTCCCAGCCGTCGCGCTGTTTCCAGCTCTGCACCGTCGGGCGTTTCATCTGCAACATGGCGGCAATCTGCGGCACGGAAAACCCCTGCCAGTACAGCAGCGCCGCCTGACGACGCGGGTCGTGTAAAAGAGTGGTGTCTGTGGTGATGGTCATGAATACCTCGCCGTGATAAATACACGGCAAGGCTACTGAGTCGCGCCCTGCGATTCGCTAAGGTGCTGTTGTGTCAGTGATAAGCCATCCGGGACTGATGGCGGAGGATGCGCATCGTCGGGAAACTGATGCCGACATGTGACTCCTCTAATCACTATTCAGGACTCCTGACAATGGCAAAAAAAGTCTCAAAATTCTTTCGTATCGGCGTTGAGGGTGACACCTGTGACGGGCGTGTCATCAGTGCGCAGGATATTCAGGAAATGGCCGAAACCTTTGACCCGCGTGTCTATGGTTGCCGCATTAACCTGGAACATCTGCGCGGCATCCTGCCTGACGGTATTTTTAAGCGTTATGGCGATGTGGCCGAACTGAAGGCCGAAAAGATTGACGATGATTCGGCGCTGAAAGGCAAATGGGCGCTGTTTGCGAAAATCACCCCGACCGATGACCTTATCGCGATGAACAAGGCCGCGCAGAAGGTCTATACCTCAATGGAAATTCAGCCGAACTTTGCCAATACCGGCAAATGTTATCTGGTGGGTCTGGCCGTCACCGATGACCCGGCAAGCCTCGGCACGGAATACCTGGAATTCTGCCGCACGGCAAAACACAACCCCCTGAACCGCTTCAAATTAAGCCCTGAAAACCTGATTTCAGTGGCAACGCCTGTTGAGCTGGAATTTGAAGACCTGCCTGAAACCGTGTTCACCGCCCTGACCGAAAAGGTGAAATCCATTTTTGGCCGCAAACAGGCCAGCGATGACGCCCGTCTGAATGACGTGCATGAAGCGGTGACCGCTGTTGCTGAACATGTGCAGGAAAAACTGAGCGCCACTGAGCAGCGCCTCGCTGAGATGGAAACCGCCTTTTCCGCACTTAAGCAGGATGTGACTGACAGGGCGGATGAAACCAGCCAGGCATTCACCCGCCTGAAAAACAGCCTCGACCACACCGAAAGTCTGACCCAGCAGCGCCGCAGCAAGGCCACCGGTGGTGGCGGTGACGCCCTGATGACGAACTGCTGACCGGCGTCAGTCAGTCCGGGAAAACCTTCACGATTAACCCTTAATTTCAGGAAAAACTATGCGCCAGGAAACCCGCTTTAAATTTAATGCTTACCTGTCCCGTGTTGCCGAACTGAACGGCATCGACGCCGGTGATGTGTCGAAAAAATTCACCGTTGAACCGTCGGTCACCCAGACCCTGATGAACACCATGCAGGAGTCCTCTGACTTTCTGACCCGCATCAACATTGTGCCGGTCAGCGAAATGAAAGGGGAAAAAATTGGTATTGGTGTCACCGGCTCCATCGCCAGCACCACAGACACCGCCGGTGGCACCGAGCGTCAGCCGAAGGACTTCTCGAAGCTGGCGTCAAACAAGTACGAATGCGACCAGATTAACTTCGATTTTTATATCCGCTACAAAACGCTTGACCTGTGGGCGCGTTATCAGGATTTCCAGCTCCGTGTCCGTAACGCCATTATCAAACGCCAGTCCCTTGATTTAATCATGGCCGGTTTTAACGGCGTGAGGCGTGCCGAAACCTCTGACCGCAGCAGTAACCAGATGCTGCAGGATGTGGCGGTCGGCTGGCTGCAGAAATACCGCAATGAAGCCCCGGCGCGCGTGATGAGCAAGGTTACTGACGAGGAAGGTCACACGACCTCTGAGGTCATCCGCGTGGGTAAGGGCGGTGATTATGCCAGCCTCGATGCACTGGTGATGGATGCGACCAACAACCTGATTGAGCCGTGGTATCAGGAAGACCCTGACCTTGTGGTGATTGTGGGGCGTCAGCTACTGGCGGACAAGTATTTCCCCATCGTCAACAAGGAGCAGGACAACAGCGAGATGCTGGCCGCTGACGTCATCATCAGCCAGAAACGCATCGGTAACCTGCCGGCGGTACGCGTCCCGTACTTCCCGGCGGATGCGATGCTCATCACAAAGCTGGAAAACCTGTCCATCTACTACATGGATGACAGCCATCGCCGCGTGATTGTGGAAAACCCGAAACTCGACCGCGTGGAGAACTACGAGTCAATGAACATTGATTACGTGGTGGAAGACTACGCCGCCGGTTGTCTGGTGGAAAAAATTAAGGTCGGTGACTTCTCCACACCGACTAAAGTGACCGCAGAGCCGGGAGCGTAACCGATGACGAGTCCCGCACAGCGCCACATGATGCGGGTCTCGGCAGCGATGACCGCGCAGCGGGACGCCGCCCCGCTGCGACATGCAACTGTCTATGAGCAGATGCTGGTCAAGCTGGCCGCAGACCAGCGCACACTGAAAGCGATTTATTCAAAAGAGCTGAAGGCCGCGAAAAAACGCGAACTGCTGCCGTTCTGGTTGCCGTGGGTGAACGGCGTGCTGGAGCAGGGCAAAGGTGCACAGGATGACATTCTGATGACGGTCATGCTGTGGCGTCTGGATACCGGCGATATTGCCGGTGCGCTGGAGATTGCCCGTTATGCCCTGAAGTACGGTCTGACCATGCCGGGTAAACACCGCCGCACCCCGCCGTATATGTTCACCGAGGAGGTGGCGCTCGCGGCCATGCGCGCCCACGCTGCCGGTGAGTCTGTGGATACCCGCCTGCTGACGGAGACCCTTGCACTGACCGCCACGGCAGACATGCCTGATGAAGTGCGCGCAAAGCTGCACAAAATCACCGGTCTGTTTCTGCGTGACGCTGGTGATGCCGCCGGTGCGCTGGCTCACCTGCAACGTGCGACACAGCTCGACTGTCAGGCAGGCGTCAAAAAAGAGATTGAACGACTGGAGCGGGAGCTGAAACCGAAGCCGGAGCCGCAGCCCAAAGCGGCCACCCGCGCCCCGCGTAAGACCCGGAGCGTGACACCGGCAAAACGTGGACGCCCGAAAAAGAAAGCCAGTTAACAACCGAATGCGCCCCGCGCCAGGGCGGCACGCCGGTCAGTGAGGGTGAATCACCTGACACTGCACCGGCGTCCACCGCCCGACTTTTCAGAGGTAGTCATGATGACGCTGATTATTCCGCGAAAGGAGGCTCCCGTGTCCGGTGAGGGTACGGTGGTCATCCCGCAACCGGCAGGCGACGAGCCGGTGATTAAAAACACGTTCTTTTTTCCCGATATCGACCCGAAGCGCGTCCGGGAACGTATGCGCCTTGAGCAGACCGTCGCCCCCGCCCGTCTGCGTGAGGCCATCAAGTCAGGCATGGCGGAGACGAATGCGGAGCTGTACGAGTACCGCGAACAGAAAATTGCCGCCGGTTTTACGCGTCTGGCGGAAGTCCCGGCGGACGATATCGACGGTGAAAGCATCAAAGTTTTTTACTACGAGCGCGCCGTGTGTGCGATGGCGACCGCATCGCTTTATGAGCGTTATCGCGGCGTGGATGCCAGTGCCAAAGGCGACAAGAAGGCCGACAGCATTGACAGCACCATTGATGAGCTGTGGCGGGATATGCGCTGGGCAGTGGCGCGCATCCAGGACAAGCCGCGCTGCATTGTGAGTCAAATCTGATGAAGACCTTTGCGCTACAGGGCGACACGCTCGACGCCATCTGTGTCCGGTATTACGGGCGCACTGAGGGCGTGGTTGAGACCGTGCTCGCCGCAAATCCGGGACTGGCTGAACTGGGTGCGGTGCTGCCACACGGCACCGCCGTCGAACTGCCCGACGTTCAGACCGCGCCCGTGGCTGAAACTGTCAATCTGTGGGAGTAACGCATGACAGCAGAAGAAAAAAGCGTCCTGTCGCTTTTCATGATTGGGGTGCTGATTGTTGTCGGCAAGGTGCTTGCCGGTGGTGAACCCATCACCCCGCGTCTGTTTATCGGGCGCATGTTGCTCGGTGGTTTTGTCTCGATGGTTGCCGGTGTTGTTCTGGTGCAGTTTCCTGACCTGTCACTGCCTGCGGTGTGCGGTATCGGCTCCATGCTGGGTATCGCCGGTTATCAGGTGATTGAGATTGCCATTCAGCGCCGCTTTAAGGGTAGGGGGAAACCGTAATGCCGGTTATTAACACGCATCAGAATATCGCCGCCTTTCTCGACATGCTGGCCGTGTCCGAAGGGACGGCAAACCATCCGCTGACGAAAAACCGGGGCTATGACGTGATAGTCACCGGACTGGACGGGAAGCCGGAAATTTTCACCGACTACAGTGACCACCCGTTCGCACATGGCCGACCGGCGAAGGTGTTTAACCGTCGCGGTGAAAAATCCACGGCCTCAGGTCGCTATCAGCAGCTTTACCTGTTCTGGCCGCATTACCGCAAACAGCTTGCCCTGCCGGATTTCAGTCCGTTGTCACAGGACAGACTTGCCATTCAGTTGATCCGCGAACGCGGTGCACTGGATGACATCCGGGCGGGACGCATTGAGCGAGCCATTTCACGCTGTCGCAATATCTGGGCGTCCCTGCCGGGTGCCGGTTACGGTCAGCGTGAGCATTCACTGGAAAAACTGGTCACCGTCTGGCGTACCGCTGGCGGCGTACCGGCTTAAACGGAGTAAACACCATGAAGAAATTATCCCTTTCACTGATGCTGAACGTGTCGCTGGCGCTGATGCTGGCACTGTCCCTGATTTACCCGCAGAGCGTGGCCGTCAATTTTGTCGCCGCCTGGGCGATTCTGGCGACGGTTATCTGTGTGGTTGCCGGTGGTGTCGGCGTGTATGTCACTGAGTATGTGCTGGAACGCTACGGGCGGGAGCTGCCGCCAGAATCGCTGGCCGTGAATATTGTCGCGTCGCTGTTTTTGCAGCCGGTGCCGTGGCGCAGACGGGCGGCGGCTCTGGTGGTGATGGTGGCGACGTTTATCTCGCTGGTCGCTGCCGGGTGGATTTTTACCGCGCTGATTTACCTCGTGGCGTCGGTGTTCTTCCGGTTGATACGCACGGCCTGTCGTCAGCGTTTTGAGGGGCGGGAACCATGTCAAAGCTGATGATTGTACTGGTTGTGTTGTTATCGCTGGCGGTGGCGGGGCTGTTTCTGGCGAAGCATGAAAACGCCAGACTGCGCGCTTCGCTGGGCAGGGCGAACAACGTCGCCAGTGAACAGCAGACGACCATCACCGTGCTGAAAAATCAGCTTCATGTTGCCATCACCAGGGCAGATAAAAACGAGCTGGCGCAGGTTGCACTGCGTCAGGAGCTGGAGAACGCCGCGAAGCGTGAAGCACAGCGCGAGAAAACCATCACGAGGTTACTTAATGAAAACGAAGATTTTCGCCGCTGGTACGGCGCTGACCTGCCTGATGCTGTGCGCCGGTTGCACCAGCGCCCGGCCTGCACCGACGCCAGTGATTGTCCACAACGCCTGCCCGAAAGTGAGTCTTTGCCCGATGCCGGGCAGTGACCCGGAGACGAACGGCGATTTAAGTGCCGATATCCGGCAGCTTGAGAACGCGCTGGCACGCTGTGCCAGCCAGGTAAAAATGATTAAACACTGTCAGGACGAAAACGATGCTCAAACCCGACAGCCTGCGCAGGGCGCTGACTGATGCCGTCACGGTGCTGAAAACCAGTCCCGAGATGCTGCGGATATTCGTGGATAACGGGAGTATTGCCTCCACACTGGCGACGTCGCTGTCATTTGAAAAGCGTTACACGCTCAATGTCATTGTGACCGACTTTACCGGTGATTTTGACCTGCTCATCGTGCCGGTGCTGGCGTGGCTGCGGGAAAATCAGCCCGACATCATGACCACCGACGAAGGCCTGAAAAAAGGCTTCACATTTTATGCAGACATCAACAATGACAGCAGCTTTGATATCAGCATCAGCCTGATGCTGACCGAGCGCACGCTGGTCAGTGAGGTTGACGGCGCGCTACATGTGAAGAATATCCCGGAACCCCCGCCGCCGGAGCCGGTCACCCGCCCGATGGAGCTGTATATCAATGGCGAACTGGTGAGCAAGTGGGATGAATGAGTTTAAGCGTTTTGAAGACCGGCTGACCGGACTGATTGAATCGCTGTCACCGTCAGGGCGTCGGCGACTGAGCGCCGAACTGGCGAAACGTCTGCGTCAGAGTCAGCAGCGCCGGGTGATGGCACAGAAAGCCCCGGACGGCACACCCTACGCGCCACGCCAGCAGCAGAGCGCCAGAAAAAAGACCGGTCGTGTTAAGCGAAAAATGTTTGCGAAACTTATCACCAGTCGTTTTTTGCATATCCGCGCCAGCCCGGAACAGGCATCAATGGAATTTTACGGCGGGAAGTCACCGAAAATCGCCAGCGTGCATCAGTTTGGTCTGTCGGAAGAAAACCGGAAAGACGGTAAGAAAATTGATTATCCGGCGCGTCCTCTGCTCGGCTTTACCGGTGAGGATGTGCAGATGATTGAAGAGATTATCCTGGCTCATCTCGACCGTTAGTTGTGCCATTCCCGACACCTCATCGTCACATTGCCGCCGGTATGACCCGGCGGCATCCTTCCCGTTATGAACACTCTCGCAAATATTCAGGAACTCGCGCGCGCACTGCGCAACATGATCCGCACCGGCATTATCGTCGAAACCGACCTTAACGCCGGTCGCTGCCGTGTGCAGACCGGCGGCATGTGCACCGACTGGCTTCAGTGGCTGACCCATCGCGCCGGTCGTTCGCGCACATGGTGGGCACCTTCCGTGGGGGAACAGGTGCTGATTCTGGCCGTGGGCGGTGAACTCGACACGGCGTTCGTTCTGCCGGGGATTTATTCCGGCGATAACCCCGCGCCGTCTGCGTCGGCGGATGCCCTGCATATCCGTTTCCCTGACGGGGCGGTGATTGAGTATGAACCTGAAACCAGCGCACTCACGGTAAGCGGAATTAAAACAGCCAGCGTGACGGCTTCTGATTCTGTTACTGCCACGGTGCCGGTGGTCATGGTGAAAGCATCAACCCGCGTCACTCTGGACACACCGGAGGTGGTCTGCACCAACAGGCTGATTACCGGCACGCTGGAAGTGCAGAAGGGCGGGACGATGCGCGGCAACATTGAACACACCGGCGGTGAACTCTCATCAAACGGTAAGGTACTGCACACTCATAAACACCCCGGCGACAGCGGCGGCACAACCGGGAGTCCTCTATGACAGCGCGTTATCTCGGAATGAATCGCAGTGATGGCCTGACGGTCACTGACCTCGAGCATATCAGCCAGAGTATCGGCGATATCCTGCGCACACCAGTCGGCTCACGGGTGATGCGTCGTGATTACGGCTCGTTGCTGGCGTCAATGATTGACCAGCCGCAGACCCCGGCGCTTGAGTTGCAGATTAAGGTCGCCTGTTACATGGCGGTGCTGAAATGGGAACCCCGCGTCACCCTGTCATCCGTCACCACTGAGCGCAGTTTTGACGGGCGAATGACGGTCACGTTAACCGGCCAGCACAACGACACTGGCCAGCCACTTTCGTTAACCATCCCTGTGAGTTGAAACCATGCCGATTATCGACCTGAACCAGCTACCCGCACCGGATGTGGTCGAGGAGCTGGACTTTGAAACCATTCTTGCCGAACGCAAGGCGACACTGATTTCCCTTTACCCGGAAGACCAGCAGGAGGCGGTCGCCCGTACCCTGACGCTGGAATCCGAGCCTCTCGTCAAACTGCTGGAGGAAAATGCGTATCGCGAGCTTATCTGGCGTCAGCGTGTGAATGAGGCTGCACGGGCGGTGATGCTGGCCTGTGCAGCCGGTAATGACCTTGATGTGATTGGTGCCAATTACAACACCACGCGCCTGACTATCACCCCGGCAGATGATTCGACTATCCCGCCGACACCGGCAGTGATGGAGTCTGACACCGATTATCGTCTGCGTATTCAGCAGGCGTTTGAAGGCTTAAGCGTCGCCGGGTCGGTGGGAGCCTATCAGTATCATGGTCGCAGTGCCGACGGGCGTGTCGCGGATATCTCTGTCACCAGTCCGTCTCCGGCCTGTGTCACCATCTCTGTGCTGTCACGTGAAAATAACGGTGTGGCATCTGAAGACCTGCTGGCGGTGGTGCGCAACGCCCTGAATGGCGAGGACGTCAGACCGGTGGCCGACCGTGTGACCGTGCAGTCTGCCGCCATCGTTGAATACCAGATAAATGCCACGCTTTACCTTTACCCTGGCCCCGAAAGCGAACCCATTCGCGCTGCCGCCGTGAAAAAACTGGAAGCGTATATCACGGCACAGCACCGGCTGGGGCGCGACATCCGACTGTCTGCCATTTATGCCGCTTTGCATGTGGAGGGCGTGCAGCGTGTCGAGCTGGCCGCACCACTGGCCGACATCGTGCTCAACAGTACGCAGGCGTCTTTCTGCACCGAATACCGCGTCGTGACCGGAGGCTCGGATGAGTGATTCGCGCCTGCTGCCGACCGGCTCATCACCGCTTGAAGTCGCCGCTGCAAAAGCCTGTGCGGAAATTGAAAAAACGCCGGTCAGTATTCGTGAGCTGTGGAACCCGGATACCTGCCCGGCAAATCTGCTGCCGTGGCTGGCGTGGGCGTTTTCGGTCGACAGGTGGGATGAAAAGTGGCCGGAAGCGACAAAACGCGCCGTTATCCGCGATGCCTATTTCATCCACTGTCATAAAGGCACTATAGGTGCAATCCGGCGTGTGGTGGAGCCGCTCGGCTATCTCATCAACGTGACGGAGTGGTGGGAAAACAGTGACCCGCCCGGCACTTTCCGGCTCGATATTGGTGTACTGGAAAGCGGCATCACAGAGGAAATGTATCTGGAAATGGAGCGGCTGATTGCTGATGCCAAACCTGCAAGCCGTCACCTTATTGGTCTGAACATTACCCAGGACATTCCCGGCCACCTGTTCGCCGGTGGTGTGGCTTATGACGGCGATGTAATTACGGTTTACCCCGGATAAGTGAGGAATAATGAGCACAAAATTCAAAACCGTTATCACCACTGCCGGTGCAGCAAAGCTGGCAGCGGCAACCGCGCCGGGAGGGCGGAAGGTCAACATTACCACGATGGCCGTCGGGGACGGTGGCGGTCAATTGCCGGTGCCGGATGCCGGACAGACAAAACTTGTTAATGAGGTCTGGCGACATGCCCTGAATAAAATCAGTCAGGCCAATCGACACAGTAATTATATTATCGCAGAGCTGGTCATCCCGCCGGAGGTGGGCGGTTTCTGGACGCGTGAGCTTGGCCTGTACGATGATGCGGGAACGTTAATTGCTGTGGCGAACATGGCCGAAAGTTATAAGCCAGCTCTTGCCGAAGGCTCAGGACGTTCGCAGACCTGCCGCATAGTCATTATCGTCAGCAGTGTGGCCTCAGTGGATCTGACCATCGACACCACAACAGTGATGGCAACGCAGGATTACGTTGATGACAAGATTGCAGAGCATGAACAGTCACGACGTCACCCGGACGCCTCGCTGACCGCAAAAGGTTTTACTCAGTTAAGCAGCGCGACCAACAGCACGTCTGAAACACTGGCCGCAACGCCGAAAGCGGTAAAGGACGCCTATGACCTTGCTAACGGGAAATATACTGCACAGGACGCCAGCACGGGGCGAAAAGGTCTTGTTCAGCTAAGTAGTGCCATCAACAGCGAATCTGAGACGCTCGCAGCAACGCCAAAGGCGGTTAAGACAGCATATGACCTTGCTAATGGCAAATACACTGCACAGGACGCCACCACGGCACGAAAAGGGATTGTTCAGTTAAGCAGCGCCACTAACAGCGATTCTGAAACACTTGCCGCGACTCCAAAAGCGGTTAAAGCCGCGAATGACAATGCAAACGGGCGCGTTCCTGGTGAGCGTAAGGTCAATGGCAAACCGCTGACCAATGATGTCAATATTACATCGCAGGATATTTTTAACGGTCAGAGTATTGGGATTGGTGCAAACCAGAATCTGGATAATTACAAAACGCCGGGACTGTACCATCAGCCACTGAATGCGAATACAAGCGCATCGCTGAAATACCCGGAGAATCTTGCAGGTACTCTGGTTGTGCTTAGAAATGCCGGAATAACACAAATTTACTATGTCTATAACACATCAAGAAGCTATACCCGCAGCCAGTATTCAACGGGTGGCTGGACACCATGGACACCGCAGGATTCATTTCCGGTAGGTGCTCCAATCCCGTGGCCTTCTGATTCAGTACCTACAGGCTATGCCCTGATGCAGGGGCAGGCTTTTGATAAAGCAGCCTATCCCCTGCTTGCAGTAGCTTATCCGTCAGGGGTGATTCCAGATATGCGCGGCTGGACAATCAAGGGCAAACCCGCCAGTGGTCGCGCCGTATTATCACAGGAACAGGACGGAATTAAATCACATACCCACAGTGCCAGTGCATCCAGTACGGATTTAGGGACGAAAACAACCAGTTCGTTTGATTACGGGACAAAAACGGTCAGCACGTTTAACCACGGCACAAAAACGACAAACAATACGGGAGCGCATACACACACTGTCGGTGGTCGTTACGGTGGTGACTCCATCGGGGGTAAACAACGCGTACAGGTATCAGGAACCAACCAGGTGTCAAGCTCTGCGGGAGCACACGCCCATACAGTCGACATTGGTCAGCATAATCACACGGTTGGCATTGGTGCTTACAGCCATTCCATTGCGATTGGCGCGCATAGTCATACCGTCACTGTAAGTGCCACAGGTAATTCAGAGAACACCGTAAAAAACGTTGCGTATAACTATATTGTGAGGCTGGCATAATGACTTTCAGAATGAGTGCAGAGACACAAACTATCCGCGTTTTCAATTTACTTGATGGAACCAATGAATTTATTGGCGAAAGTGACGCATATATTCCGCCGCATACAGGTCTTCCTGCAAACAGTACAGACATTGCACCTCCAGATATTCCGGTGGGTTTTGCCGCCGTTTTCAATGCAGATGAAATGAAATGGGATCTGGTGGAAGACCATCGTGGAAAGACTGTCTATGAAACAAAAACAGGAGCAGCCATTTATATTTCTGAACTTGGCGCATTACCTCCAGACGTGACAGCCATTTCCCCGGATGGGGATTATCAGAAATGGAACGGAAATGCGTGGGTGAATGATGAGAATGCAGAGCGTGATGCGCTTGTCAGAGCGGCTGACTCTCAGAAGAAAGAGCTGGTTGCATATGCAGGTGAAATTATTGCCACGCTGCAGGATGCTGTCGATTTAGATATGGCTACCGAGGAAGAAAGGTTAAGCCTGACACACTGGAAAAAATACCGTGTGCTACTGAATCGCGTTCAGTCGGAAAATACTCCGGATATAGAATGGCCAGAAATGCCGCAATAAATCGTATTAGCTCTGGTGTGAGATTACTCATCTATGGCACAGAGTAAAACCTAATCTGACTGTCCGCTCTGTGCTAGGAGCGGACGTGATGCATATCTGTCACCAAATTTAATGTGCCACTACAAACAGAGTATATAGTTGAATATTATAGTGCTCCCCGGCCTAATGAATATAACGGTGGATTACCGCCGAACGAGTCGGAAAATAGATACTGGAAAAACTCTAAAATCGAGGCCGGTTTTTGCTGTTCTCTACAATAATAATCGGATTTTCCCATGACAAGTTTAATAGTATTTAGGTGCCTGAAGTGAAGTTGAAGAAGCTATTGATGAAAGTTGTGAAAGTGGTAAAGGAGCAGGTTCTAAGTACCGTTATTTCGGGAATAATAGGCATAGCGGCTACAGTAGGGCTTTTCCATTTCACTTCACAGCCAATACGATCTGCTGATGTTCGCGAAAAATTAGTTGAAATGGCTCGGGAGTGCATCCAGCAGCAGCTTGCCACACATTTGGACTCAGTGGCGTTTGACTCAGTGGCTAGCGAGTCTCTCGATCTAAGCACCTCAAACTCCGTTGTAGTCTACGGAAGAGCTGTGAGCACAAATGGTGCCCTTAGCCGTTTCCTGATGGTCTTCGAGCCCTCTGGACAGAGTCTGATAGATAAGGTGGTTGGCAGACCTGGATTCTACGATATTGGGTATTGGGCAATCATCCCAGACGCAGGGGACGACGAGGTTGTGGCTTCTTCAGTAAACATTGAAGACCTCGACAAAGATGGTAACAAGGACATACTAGTCCGCTTAAAGTCAACTTACGCGGATGGTGTATCCAAAGGGCTTCTTATACTTAAAAAGGATATCCATGATGTATGGCATTTGATGGGGCTTCCATCAATGACAGAGATCATGCATTCCATTGCTGCAGGTCAGCCTCCCCAGCCGGAAGGTCTTCACCTTCCACTTCCGGCAATACAATGGTTTAGTAATGACGAAAAACTCAAACCAAAGTCTGATATCAAACAATATCTTAATTGGGAAATTGACGAAGATAACTTGCAGGTCGCTGATTCCACTGGAAATCATTCTTTTTGGATGTTCAGAAACGGCACCAAGATAAAAATGTTCGAGAATGGACAAGCCGGCTACAAGCACTTTGGTGTACTGGTCAACATCAATGATGAAGAGGCGATACAGGGAAGGCATCATCTCATGGTCAGCTTTTTCAAGATAGAGAATAATAGTTTGGTTCCTGATCCGAATTGGAACTGGGCCTATCCCATGTTCTCTATCGGATTAGAGGATAGCCAGGAAGTTGAATTGAGTGAAATGCAGGAAGCGGGCTTACAAGCTCATGTTTCTGGTAGCTCCGTTTTCGGCCTGACAGAGTTTGGGAAAATGGACTCAGATTAATATTCGCTAACCTTACCAACGAAGAGCAGGTCACAGGTATGGCCTAATTATGTTTTCAGAGGAGTCAGGGCTCAAGAATGCCCCCAGATAAGCCATAAATCCTGTAGCGCAAAATCGTCTCAGATGACGCAGAGATATTAAAAACGCCTCAACCTGTTCATCAATTAATTGATAGGTTGAACTGTTAGTTAAACCTTCACCAACAGAAAGGTATGAACTTTTTCGACTCGCTCAAAGCTGGCTGTCAGAGCTGATAGCATTTTGGCTACGTAAATTGTCAGTTGGAAACTGAGCGAGTACAAATCAAGACTGGCGGGTTGATTGCCCGCCTTTTCTTTATCTGTTGTTTCATCCACTGACCAGTCAGGTCAAATAGCGTCTCATGCACTGCCCAACAGAAAATAGTTGCACCCATTAACCACGGAGTTAAACGGATGAGTGACTATCATCACGGAGTGCAGGTGCTGGAGATTAACGAGGGCACCCGCGTCATTTCCACCGTATCCACGGCCATTGTCGGCATGGTCTGCACGGCCAGCGATGCGGATGCGGAAACATTCCCCCTCAATAAACCGGTGCTGATTACCAATGTGCAGAGCGCAATTGCAAAGGCCGGTAAAAAAGGTACGCTGGCGGCGTCGTTGCAGGCCATCGCTGACCAGTCAAAACCGGTCACCGTTGTCGTACGCGTGGAAGACGGCACCGGCGACGACGAAGAAACGAAACTCGCGCAGACCGTTTCCAATATTATCGGCACCACCGACGAAAACGGTCAGTACACCGGGCTGAAAGCCCTGATGGGGGCGGAGTCGGTTACCGGCGTTAAACCACGCATTCTCGGCGTACCGGGACTGGACACCAAAGAGGTTGCCGTCGCACTGGCATCGGTATGCCAGGAACTGAATGCATTCGGGTATATCAGCGCATGGGGCTGTAAAACCATTTCCGAGGCAAAAGCCTACCGTCAGAATTTCAGCCAGCGTGAGCTGATGGTCATCTGGCCGGATTTCCTCGCATGGGATACGGTTACCAGTACCACTGCCACCGCGTATGCCACCGCCCGTGCGCTGGGGCTGCGTGCCAAAATCGACCAGGAGCAGGGCTGGCATAAAACGTTGTCCAATGTCGGGGTGAACGGTGTTACCGGCATCAGCGCCTCTGTATTCTGGGATTTGCAGAAGTCCGGCACTGATGCTGACCTGCTTAATGAGTCAGGCATCACTACGCTGATTCGCCGCGACGGCTTCCGCTTCTGGGGTAACCGTACCTGCTCTGATGACCCGCTGTTCCTCTTTGAAAGCTACACCCGCACCGCGCAGGTACTGGCCGACACGATGGCCGAGGCGCACATGTGGGCTATTGATAAGCCAATTACCGCAACGCTGATTCGCGACATCATTGATGGCATTAATGCCAAATTCCGCGAACTGAAAAACAACGGTTATATCGTGGATGGCACATGCTGGTTCAGTGAAGAAGCCAATGATGCGGAAACCCTCAAGGCCGGAAAACTGTATATCGACTACGACTATACCCCGGTGCCTCCTCTCGAAAACCTGACCCTGCGCCAGCGTATTACTTCCAGATACCTGGCAAGTCTGGTTACCTCGGTTAACAGCAATTAAGGAGCCTGACCGATGGCAATGCCGCGCAAACTCAAGTTAATGAACGTCTTTCTGAACGGCTACAGCTATCAGGGCGTTGCAAAGTCCGTCACGCTGCCAAAACTGACCCGTAAATTCGAAAACTATCGCGGTGCGGGGATGAACGGAAGCGCACCGGTAGACCTCGGCCTTGATGACGATGCGCTGTCAATGGAGTGGTCGCTCGGGGGCTTCCCGGATTCGGTTATCTGGGAGCTTTACGCCGCAACCGGTGTGGATGCCGTGCCGATTCGTTTTGCAGGCTCTTACCAGCGTGACGATACCGGCGAAACGGTGGCCGTCGAGGTGGTCATGCGTGGCCGTCAGAAAGAAATCGACACCGGCGAGGGTAAACAGGGAGAAGACACCGAGTCGAAAATCTCCGTGGTCTGCACCTATTTCCGGCTGACGATGGACGGTAAGGAGCTGGTCGAAATTGACACCATCAACATGATTGAGAAGGTGAACGGCGTCGACCGGCTGGAGCAACACCGCCGCAATATCGGCCTGTGATTTTCATCCGGTCAGCCCGGCTGACCGGTTAACACCGATTCAGAAGTGAGAAAACCATGAACAAAGAAAATGTGATTACCCTGGACAATCCGGTCAAGCGTGGTGAGCAGGTTATCGAACAGGTCACGCTGATGAAACCCAGTGCGGGGACGCTGCGCGGTGTCAGTCTGGCTGCGGTCGCAAACTCCGAAGTCGATGCACTGATTAAGGTGCTGCCGCGCATGACCGCACCGATGCTGACTGAGCAGGAAGTCGCCGCGCTGGAACTGCCTGACCTTGTGGCGCTGGCAGGTAAGGTGGTCGGTTTTTTGTCGCCGAACTCGGTGCAGTGACGTTTCCGAAAAATCTCTCGGTCGATGACCTGATGGCGGATGTTGCAGTGATATTTCACTGGCCGCCATCAGAACTGTATCCCATGAGCCTGACCGAACTCATCACATGGCGCGAAAAGGCGCTCCGGCGAAGCGGAAACACGAATGAGTAACAATGTAAAATTACAGGTATTGCTCAGGGCTGTTGACCAGGCATCCCGCCCGTTTAAATCCATCCGCACAGCGAGCAAGTCGCTGTCGGGGGATATCCGGGAAACACAAAAATCACTGCGCGAGCTGAACGGTCACGCATCCCGTATTGAGGGATTTCGCAAGACCAGTGCACAGCTTGCCGTGACTGGTCATGCACTTGAAAAGGCGCGGCAGGAAGCCGAAGCCCTTGCCACACAGTTTAAAAATACCGAACGACCGACCCGTGCTCAGGCGAAAGTGCTGGAATCCGCAAAGCGTGCGGCGGAGGACTTACAGGCGAAATATAACCGCCTGACGGATTCCGTTAAACGCCAGCAGCGGGAACTGGCCGTTGTGGGAATTAATACCCGCAATCTTGCACATGATGAGCAGGGACTGAAAAACCGTATCAGTGAAACCACCGCACAGCTTAACCGTCAGCGTGACGCGCTGGCGCGTGTCAGTGCACAACAGGCAAAACTTAACGCAGTCAAACAGCGTTATCAGGCAGGAAAGGAACTGGCCGGAAATATGGCCTCAGTGGGCGCTGCCGGTGTGGGGATTGCTGCTGCGGGAACGATGGCCGGAGTTAAGCTGCTGATGCCCGGTTATGAGTTTGCGCAGAAAAACTCAGAATTACAGGCTGTGCTCGGAGTGGCAAAAGACTCCACCGAAATGGCCGCACTACGCAAACAGGCGCGCCAGCTCGGCGATAATACCGCAGCCTCGGCAGATGATGCAGCCGGTGCGCAGATTATTATTGCGAAAGCCGGTGGGGATGTTGATGCCATTCAGGCGGCAACGCCGGTCACGCTGAATATGGCGCTGGCGAACCGTCGCACGATGGAAGAAAACGCCGCCCTGCTGATGGGGATGAAATCCGCCTTTCAGCTTTCAAACGATAAGGTCGCTCATATCGGGGATGTTCTCTCCATGACGATGAACAAAACCGCCGCCGATTTTGACGGTATGAGCGATGCGCTGACCTATGCCGCACCTGTGGCAAAAAATGCCGGTGTCAGCATTGAAGAAACCGCCGCAATGGTCGGGGCACTGCATGATGCAAAAATTACCGGTTCAATGGCGGGGACGGGAAGCCGTGCCGTGTTAAGCCGCCTGCAGGCACCGACGGGAAAAGCATGGGATGCACTCAAAGAGCTTGGTGTGAAAACCTCAGACAGCAAGGGAAACACCCGGCCAGTATTTACCATTCTGAAAGAAATGCAGGCCAGTTTTGAGAAAAACCGGCTCGGTACTGCCCAGCAGGCTGAATACATGAAAACCATTTTCGGGGAGGAGGCCAGCTCAGCCGCCGCTGTGCTGATGACTGCCGCCTCAACCGGAAAGCTGGACAAACTGACCGCTGCGTTTAAAGCCTCAGACGGAAAGACCGCAGAGCTGGTAAATATCATGCAGGACAACCTCGGCGGTGACTTTAAGGAGTTTCAGTCCGCTTATGAGGCGGTGGGGACTGACCTGTTTGACCAGCAGGAAGGCGCACTGCGTAAGCTCACGCAGACGGCCACAAAGTATGTGTTAAAACTCGACGGCTGGATCCAGAAAAATAAATCACTGGCGTCAACCATCGGCATTATTGCCGGTGTTGCACTGGCGCTGACTGGCATCATTGGTGCCATTGGCCTCGTAGCCTGGCCGGTTATCACCGGCATCAATGCCATCATCGCGGCAGCAGGCGCAATGGGGGCAATCTTCACGACGGTTGGCAGTGCCGTTATGACGGCCATCGGGGCGATTAGCTGGCCGGTTGTGGCTGTGGTGGCCGCCATTGTCGCCGGGGCGTTGCTTATCCGTAAATACTGGGAGCCTGTCAGCGCATTCTTTGGCGGTGTGGTTGAAGGGCTGAAAGCGGCATTTGCGCCGGTGGGGGAATTGTTCACGCCACTTAAACCGGTGTTTGACTGGCTGGGTGAAAAGTTACAGGCCGCGTGGCAGTGGTTTAAAAACCTGATTGCCCCGGTCAAAGCCACCCAGGACACCCTGAACCGTTGCCGTGACACGGGCGTCATGTTCGGGCAGGCACTGGCTGACGCGCTGATGCTGCCGCTTAATGCGTTCAACAAACTGCGCAGTGGTATTGACTGGGTACTGGAAAAACTCGGTGTCATCAACAAAGAGTCAGACACACTTGACCAGACCGCCGCCAGAACTCAAGCCGCCACGTATGGCAGCAGTGGTTATATTCCGGCGACCAGCTCTTATGCAGGCTATCAGGCTTATCAGCCGGTCACGGCACCGGCTGGTCGCTCTTATGTAGACCAGAGTAAAAACGAATATCACATCAGCCTTACGGGTGGTACTGCGCCGGGGACACAGCTTGACCGCCAGTTACAGGATGCGCTCGAAAAATACGAGCGGGATAAACGTGCGCGCGCCCGTGCCAGCATGATGCATGACGGTTAAGGAGGTGAGGAAAAATGATGCTCGCGTTAGGTATGTTTGTTTTTATGCGCCAGACGCTGCCACACCAGACCATGCAGCGTGAATCAGATTATCGCTGGCCGTCAAATTCCCGTATCGGTAAACGGGATGCCTTTCAGTTTCTCGGTGTTGGCGAGGAAAACATTACGCTTGCCGGTGTGCTTTATCCCGAACTGACAGGCGGAAAGCTGACGATGACCACGCTCAGACTGATGGCAGAGGAAGGCCGGGCGTGGCCGTTGCTGGATGGTACCGGCATGATTTACGGCATGTATGTCATCAGCAGGGTGAGTGAAACAGGGAGTATTTTCTTTGCAGACGGCACACCCCGGAAAATTGATTTTACGCTGTCGCTCACCCGCGTTGATGAATCACTGGCCGCGCTTTATGGCGATATCGGTAAACAGGCGGAATCGCTCATCGGTAAGGCTGGCAGTATGGCGACCAGATTCACGGGTATGACGGGGGCGGGATAATGCTGGATGCGCTGACATTTGATGCAGGCAGTACGCTGACGCCGGATTACATGCTGATGCTCGACAGCAGGGATATTACCGGCAATATCAGCGACCGTCTGATGAGCATGACCCTGACGGATAACCGGGGCTTTGAGGCTGACCAGCTTGATATTGAACTGAACGATGCCGACGGGCAGGTCGGGCTGCCGGTTCGTGGCGCTGTCCTGACGGTGTATATCGGCTGGAAAGGTTTTGCCCTGGTATGCAAAGGGAAATTCACCGTTGATGAGGTTGAACACAGGGGCGCGCCGGATGTGGTCACTATCCGCGCCCGGAGTGCAGATTTTCGCGGGACGCTCAATTCCCGCCGTGAAGGCTCCTGGCATGACACCACGCTCGGTGCGATTGTTGAGGCGATAGCCTCCCGTAACAGGCTGGAAGCCAGTGTCGCTCCGTCACTGGCCGGAATTAAAATCCCGCACATCGACCAGTCGCAGGAGTCTGATGCAAAATTCCTGACCCGCCTTGCTGAACGCAACGGCGGTGAGGTGTCGGTAAAAATGGGAAAATTGTTGTTTCTCAAAGCGGGGCAGGGGGTGACGGCCAGCGGTAAAAAAATCCCGCAGATTACCATCGCCCGCAGCGACGGCGACCGTCATCATTTTGCGATTGCTGACCGTGGAGCCTACACCGGCGTAACGGCAAAGTGGTTACACACCAAAGACCCGAAGCCACAAAAGCAGAAGGTAAAACTGAAACGCAAAAAGAAAGAGAAACACCTGCGCGCACTGGAGCACCCGAAAGCGAAACCGGTCACGCAGAAGAAAGCGCCAAAAGTACCGGAAGCGCGCGAAGGTGAATACATGGCCGGTGAGGATGACAATGTTTTTGCCCTGACCACGGTATATGCCACGAAAGCGCAGGCCATGCGCGCCGCTCAGGCGAAGTGGGATAAACTGCAACGGGGCGTTGCGGAGTTCTCCATCAGCCTGGCTACCGGTCGGGCAGATATTTACACGGAAACACCGGTTAAGGTGTCAGGCTTTAAGCGCGTCATAGACGAGCAGGACTGGACCATCACTAAGGTGACACATTTTCTGAATAATAGCGGCTTCACGACGTCCTTAGAGCTTGAGGTCAGGCTTTCTGATGTGGAGTACGAAACAGAAGATGATGAGTGATGTTTTTATTTTATCTGTTTGTTTTATAAGGATAAATTAACTAAAATGGCACCATCAACAAAACCGGAAGAGGTGCTCGCGATGTTTCATTGTCCTTTATGCCAGCATGCCGCACATGCGCGTACAAGTCGCTATATCACTGACACGACAAAAGAGCGTTATCACCAGTGTCAGAACGTGAATTGCAGCGCCACGTTCATCACTTATGAGTCGGTACAGCGATACATCGTGAAGCCGGGAGAGGTCCACGCCGTAAGGCCGCACCCGTTGCCATCAGGACAGCAAATTATGTGGATGTAATTACAAACAGAAAGCCCCTCAGTCGAGGGGCTTTTTTGTCGATGTGGTCAATGTGTGGACGTGACCAGAAATAAATCCTTTTATTTCATGTGATTAGATATCAAAAAATGTCACCAATAACTGACATTGCGGTGTTTCTCCAGATGTGGCCCATCTGAGGCCGTGTTGATGCGCAGCTCGCAGGCTGCGTCGAGTCTGTTTTGGCAGTCACCTTAAAGTATAGATAGCTGACAAAAAAGGCTCTGTTGTTAAAAAAGGCCCCACTTTCGTGGAGCCTTTATTGTACGCTTTTTACTGTACGATTTCAGTCAAATCTAATTACATAGACTGAGTGAAGGTACGAGTAATAACGTCCTGCTGCTGTTCTTTAGTCAGCGAGTTGAAACGTACTGCGTAGCCAGATACACGGATGGTCAGCTGCGGATATTTTTCCGGGTTTTCCATCGCATCGAGCAGCATTTCACGGTTCATTACGTTCACGTTCAGGTGCTGACCACCTTCGATGGACGCTTCGTGGTGGAAGTAACCATCCATCAGACCTGCCAGGTTGGTCTTACGAACTTCGTCGTCTTTACCCAGTGCGTTTGGAACGATAGAGAAGGTGTAAGAGATACCATCTTTAGCGTAAGCAAACGGCAGTTTAGCAACGGAAGTCAGAGAAGCTACAGCACCTTTCTGGTCACGACCGTGCATCGGGTTAGCGCCCGGTCCGAACGGCGCGCCAGCGCGACGACCGTCTGGGGTGTTACCCGTTTTCTTACCATACACAACGTTAGAAGTGATGGTCAGAACAGACTGAGTCGGGATAGCGTCACGGTAGGTGTGCAGTTTCTGAATTTTCTTCATGAAACGTTCTACCAGGTCAACAGCCAGATCATCTACACGAGGATCGTTGTTACCAAACTGCGGATATTCGCCTTCGATTTCGAAGTCGATAGCCAGACCGTCTTCGTCACGAATCGGTTTAACTTTCGCATATTTGATTGCAGACAGGGAGTCAGCAGCAACGGACAGACCAGCGATACCACACGCCATGGTGCGGATAACGTCACGGTCGTGCAACGCCATCAGAGAGGCTTCGTAGCTGTACTTGTCGTGCATGTAGTGGATGATGTTCAGTGCAGTGATGTACTGTTTAGCCAGCCAGTCCATGAAGTGATCCATGCGCTCCATCACTTCATCGTAGTTCAGGACGTCGCCTTTGATCGGTTCAGATTTCGGACCAACCTGCATTTTCAGTTTTTCGTCAACGCCGCCGTTGATTGCGTACAGCATGGTTTTCGCCAGGTTTGCACGCGCACCGAAGAACTGCATTTGTTTACCAACGATCATCGGGCTTACGCAGCAAGCGATAGCGTAGTCATCGTTGTTGAAGTCCGGACGCATCAGGTCATCGTTCTCATACTGCAGAGAAGAGGTATCGATGGACACTTTAGCAGCGAATTTCTTGAAGTTCAGCGGCAGTTTTTCAGACCACAGAATGGTCATGTTCGGTTCCGGAGACGGACCCATTGTGTACAGGGTGTTCAGGAAACGGAAGCTGTTTTTGGTAACCAGCGTACGACCGTCGAGGCCCATACCACCGATAGATTCGGTTGCCCAGATCGGGTCGCCAGAGAACAGTTCATCGTACTCAGGAGTACGCAGGAAGCGAACCATACGCAGTTTCATGACCAGGTGGTCAACCATTTCCTGCGCTTCTTGTTCGGTGATCTTACCTGCTTTCAGATCACGTTCGATGTACACATCCAGGAAGGTGGAGGTACGACCGAAGGACATTGCAGCACCGTTCTGAGACTTAACAGCAGCCAGATAGCCGAAGTAAGTCCACTGGATAGCTTCCTGAGCGTTGGTAGCCGGACCAGAGATGTCATAGCCGTATTTAGCAGCCATTTCTTTCATCTGACCCAGAGCGCGATGCTGTTCAGCGATTTCTTCGCGCAGACGGATGGTCTGTTCCAGGTTTACGCCGTTTTCCAGATCGGTCTGCAGAGAGGTAAACTGTGCCAGTTTATCTTTCATCAGGTAGTCGATACCGTACAGTGCAACGCGACGGTAGTCACCGATGATACGACCACGACCATAAGCATCTGGCAGACCAGTCAGAACACCGGATTTACGGCAACGCAGGATGTCTGGAGTATAAACGTCGAACACACCCTGGTTATGGGTTTTACGGTATTCAGTGAAGATTTTTTTGATCATCGGATCCAGTTCGCGGTTGTACGCTTTGCAGGAACCTTCGATCATTTTGATACCACCGAACGGGATAAGAGCACGTTTCAGCGGAGCTTCAGTCTGCAGACCAACGATTTTCTCAAGCTGTTTGTTGATATAGCCAGCGTCGTGAGAAGTGATGGTGGAAGCAACAGCGGTGTCAAAGTCAACTGGCGCGTGAGTGCGGTTTTCCAGTTTAACGCCTTCCATTACTTTGTCCCACAGGGTAGTGGTCGCTTCAGTAGCGCCAGCCAGGAAGGACTCGTCACCCTCGTACGGAGTGTAGTTTTTCTGAATGAAGTCACGGACGTTTACTTCATTCTGCCAGTCACCTTTGGTAAAACCTTCCCAGGCTGTGGCTAACTTTTCATTAAGCTCGGACATGTAACACCTACCTTCTTAAGTGGATTTTTTATTTACTGCGTACTTCGACACCGATTAATGGTGATCGTTTTCACGCAGGTAAATGACCCAGTATGTCAACCCAACCAACAAACCACCGCCGATAATATTACCGATCGTAACCGGAATCAGGTTATCAGTGATGAAATTCATCACGGTCAGGTGAGAAAAATTTTCCGGTGCTGAACCGACAGCGGTCCAGAATTCCGGCGTAGCGAAGTCGCGGATTACAATACCCATAGGGATCATAAACATGTTTGCGATACTGTGCTCAAAACCGCTGGCAACAAACATCGCGACCGGCAGCACCATGATAAACGCTTTATCCATCAGGCTGCGACCAGAATAGCTCATCCATACTGCCAGACACACCATCAGGTTAGCCAGGATACCGAGGCAAACGGCCTCAATAAAAGTATGGTGCACTTTGTGGTCGGCGGTTTGTAGGACATTCAGTCCCCACTGACCGTTGGCGGTCATATACTCGCCGGAAAGCCACATTAAAAGTACAAACAACAACGCGCCGACAAGGTTGCCAAAATAGACATTCAGCCAGTTTTTCGCTAACTGGCCCCAGGTGATGCGCCCGCTCGCCTTGGCAACAACGATCAATACCGTGGAAGTAAAGAGATCGGCGCCGCAGACAACACAAAGAATCAGTCCCAGAGAGAAGCAAATGCCGCCAACCAGTTTTGCCATGCCGAAGGGCATTGTACCTGTGCCAGTGGTTGCTGTGATATAGAAGACGAATGCGATTGAGATGAAAACACCGGCAGTTATCGCCAGATAGAAAGTCTTAAGCGGATGTTTCGTTGCTTTATAGACACCCGCTTCTTCGGCCACTTTGGCCATTGCTGCAGGAAGTAAAAGATCAAAAGGGTTGTCAGCTTTCACACTAACTCTCTCTTTATTAAGTCGGCGACGAGATACTAACAAAGCATTATAGATGAGAATTTGATATAGATCATATCTCGCCTGGCTTATAGGCCCGTAACTCGCATGGTTTTTATGCAAATACGGAGTAAATATTTGATTATCCAAATAAAAATAAATTTTAAAAATTAACAAATGAGTTGAATTTTTTCCGTATCCTCCACCAAAACAGTTAATTAAAAGGGAGCATCAGGCAAATAAAGCAACAATATCGATCGTATTTATTAAATACAAATTACCGACATTTAACTTTATAATTACAATTATTTTGTTAATGCGAATATAGGTAAAGCGGGGCATTAAAAAACGCCCCGTAATATAACCCAGAGTAATGATTAAGCCTACATTGCGTAGGTTATTTGATTTTATTTTGCCCAGAACGCTGCTTTGGCGCGCTGTAATTTTTCGTAGGCTTTCAACAGCGATTGATGGGATGCGAAGGCTTGCAGGTCGCTGTCTACAGGTTGCAGACCATAAAACGCCGCGTCGCCGCTTATTGCCGCATTGGCGGCTTCTACCGCACCTGCGCCGTACATACGGATAAAGGCGTTCAGATATTGCAGCGGCTGGCGATCTTCTTCCTGCGCGAGTAATAACAATGTTTGCAGGCAACGATAATAGTTGGCGCGTTCTGCGCTAAACACCGAAGCATTAAATTCCATTGTCCATTCGGTCCAGACCAGAGCCTGTTCCAGATCGCCACCAGCCAGTGCCAGCATCGCTTTTAGTTCACCGATGCGAAGGGTGTACCAGCCATTATTTGGTCCCGTCGCCAGACCCAGCAGTTCACGTACACGGGTAAAGTCATCAAAACCTTCTTCATCCAGTTGCTCGATGAGGTTCAGATAATCTTCTTTTTCCCACTGACTGCCTGGCAGTGACAAAATGGTTTCGCGCAGATGGCTACCCATGCTGTTGTTGGCGAGCCATAAATCTTCTGCCGGATAAATGTCAGACATGCCAGGGACAATAATGCGGCAAGCATAAACGCCCAGATGTTCATAATCGGCAATATAAACTTCTTTATCTTCTCTATTGAAGATAGCCATCAGTGTGGCGAACTCCTCTTCGGTAGTGCCGGAGAAATTCCAGTCTACAAAGGGATAATCTGCCTCTTGCTTGAACAAGTCCCAGGAGATCAAACCGCTGGAATCGATAAAGTGGGTTTCGAGGTTGGTATGTTCTGCAACTTCTTCATCATCGAAGGTCGGAGGGGTAAAGACATCCAGATCTTTCAGACTACGGCCCTGCAGTAATTCGGTTACTGTGCGTTCCAGCGCAACGCCAAAATCAGGATGCGCGCCGAAGGATGCAAAGCAGGTACCGTTAGTCGGATTGAACAGTACTACGCAAATCACCGGATACTGACCACCAAGCGAACCGTCATAAGCGAAGATAGGGAAACCTTCCGCTTCCAGTGTTTCGATGGCTTCAACTACCGCTGGATAGCGTGCCAGCACTTCGCTCGGGATCTCCGGCAGGCTGATGCTTTCAGCAATGATGCGGTTTTTTACATAACGTTCGAAAACTTCGGATAACCCCTGAACACGCGCTTCGTTGCGGGTATTACCAGCAGACATACCATTAGAAACATACAGGTTGCCAATGATGTTCATCGGAATATAGACGGTTTGATTATCCGACTGGCGGGTGAATGGCAGGCCGCAAATGCCGCGCTCTTCGTTACCGGATTGCAGATCAATCAACATACTGCCAGTCAGTTCATTTTCCGGGTCATAAAACGCACGCAGACGATCATCGAGCAGGCCTTCTGGCACGTCGTCACTTTCGGTTAGAGGAAACCATTTTTCGTTGGGATAATGCACAAACGGGCTGTTGGCGATGGTCTCGCCCAACCAGAAATCAGCAAAAAAGTAGTTCGTAGAAAGACGCTCGAAATATTCACCAAGAGCAGAAGCCAGCGCTGCTTTTTTAGTCGCACCTTTACCGTTGGTAAAACATAACGCGCACTCTTTGTCGCGAATATGCACAGACCAGACGTTAGGCACCGGATTCAGCCAGGAAGCCTCTTCAATTTGAAAACCGAGGTCGGAGAGTTTTTGCTGGAAGCGAGCGATGGAGTCTTCCAGTGCGGCATCTTTGCCGGGGATAAATGTTTGCGTCATGAAAATCACTTTAGTCGTACGGAAAGCGCGCAATAATACGGGTTTTATCGCAAAGGTGCCATCATTGCCGCCATACAGACTGGCTGTTGGTTATATGCTTTTAGCGGATAATCCATGATAAACGCATAAGAATGAAGGTATGCATAATATAAAGCCATGCCGGGAGCCGATGGCTATGACCACATTCAGTGTAGCGAAATCATTCACATGAATGCGGGTGAAAAACAATTATGTCCACATTGTGTAAATCCAGTATTGACGAAGGTAAGTTGGATAAAACGGATGGCCTGACAGCAAAAATATCGGTTTTTGGGTAATAATCCGAGAGATTCTGTTGTGTGACGCGTGCCACATTTTTGCCCTCAACGGTTTTACCCATTGCGGCGCGTGCCACTGAATGATAAAACCGATATCCACAGGAATAATGTATCGCCCGGGTCGCAATCGATTGACTGTGGGTTAATAGCAACGCAACGTGGTGAGGGGAAATGGCTCAAATCTTCAATTTTAGTTCTGGTCCGGCAATGCTACCGGCAGAAGTGCTTAAACAGGCTCAACAGGAACTGCGCGACTGGAATGGTCTGGGTACATCGGTGATGGAAGTGAGCCACCGTGGCAAAGAGTTCATTCAGGTTGCAGAGGAAGCCGAGAAGGATTTTCGCGATCTTCTTAACGTCCCCTCCAACTACAAAGTATTGTTCTGCCACGGCGGCGGCCGCGGTCAGTTTGCTGCTGTACCGTTGAATATTCTTGGTGATAAAACCACCGCAGATTATGTCGATGCCGGTTACTGGGCGGCCAGTGCCATTAAAGAAGCCAAAAAATACTGCACGCCAAATGTCTTTGACGCTAAAGTGACCGTTGACGGTCTTCGCGCGGTTAAACCAATGCGTGAATGGCGACTCTCTGATAATGCTGCTTATATGCATTATTGCCCGAATGAAACCATCGACGGTATCGCCATTGATGAAACGCCAGACTTCGGCAAAGATGTCGTGGTTGCTGCCGACTTCTCTTCAACGATTCTTTCGCGTCCGATAGATGTCAGTCGTTATGGAGTAATTTATGCGGGCGCGCAGAAAAATATCGGTCCGGCGGGTCTGACAATCGTCATTGTTCGCGAAGACTTGTTGGGTAAAGCAAATATCGCTTGCCCATCGATTCTGGATTATTCCATTCTCAACGATAACGACTCCATGTTTAACACGCCGCCGACCTTTGCCTGGTACTTATCTGGCCTGGTTTTCAAATGGCTGAAGGCGAACGGCGGTGTGGCAGCGATGGATAAAATCAATCAGCAAAAAGCCGAACTGCTGTACGGTGTGATTGATAACAGCGATTTCTACCGTAATGATGTGGCGAAAGCTAACCGTTCGCGGATGAACGTCCCATTCCAGTTAGCAGACAGTGCTCTGGATAAACTGTTCCTCGAAGAGTCTTTCGCCGCGGGCCTTCATGCGCTGAAAGGTCACCGTGTGGTCGGTGGAATGCGTGCTTCTATTTATAACGCCATGCCGCTGGAAGGCGTTAAAGCGCTGACAGACTTCATGGTTGAATTCGAACGTCGTCACGGCTAATGCCGAAATTTTGCTTAATCCCCACAGCCAGACTGTGGGGTTTTTATTTCTGTTGTAGAGAGTTGAGTTCATGGAATCCCTGACGTTACAACCTGTCGCTCGTGTCGATGGTACGATTAATCTGCCTGGTTCCAAGAGCGTATCTAACCGCGCTTTATTATTGGCGGCATTAGCACACGGCAAAACAGTATTAACCAATCTGCTGGATAGCGATGATGTTCGCCATATGCTTAATGCGTTAAAGGCGTTAGGGGTAAGCTATACGCTTTCTGCCGAGCATACGCGTTGCGAAATCATCGGCAATGGTGGCCCATTACATGCTGAAGGCGCGTTGGAGTTATTTCTCGGTAATGCCGGAACGGCAATGCGTCCACTGGCTGCGGCACTTTGCTTGGGACACAATGATATTATTCTGACCGGCGAGCCACGCATGAAAGAACGCCCGATTGGTCACCTGGTGGATGCGCTGCGCCAGGGCGGAGCGAAAATCACTTACCAGGAACAAGAGAATTATCCACCGTTGCGTTTACTGGGCGGTTTCATCGGCGGCAACGTTGAAGTTGACGGCTCTGTTTCCAGTCAGTTTCTCACCGCATTATTAATGACTGCGCCGCTTGCGTCGCAAGATACGGTCATTCGCATTAAAGGCGATCTGGTCTCTAAGCCTTATATTGATATCACGCTGAACATGATGAAAGCGTTTGGTGTTGAGATTGAAAATCAGCACTACCAACAGTTTGTGGTGAAAGGCGGGCAGTCTTACCAATCTCCGGGGAGCTATTTAGTGGAAGGTGATGCCTCCTCGGCCTCTTACTTCCTTGCCGCAGCAGCGGTTAAAGGCGGTACAGTAAAAGTGACCGGCATTGGACGCAACAGTATGCAAGGCGATATTCGTTTTGCTGACGTGCTGGAAAAAATGGGGGCGACCATTAGCTGGGGGGATGATTATATTTCCTGCACGCGTGGCGAACTGAACGCTATTGACATGGATATGAACCATATCCCTGATGCGGCGATGACTATTGCAACGACGGCGTTGTTTGCAAAAGGCACTACCACGCTACGCAATATTTATAACTGGCGCGTAAAAGAGACGGATCGTCTGTTTGCGATGGCGACCGAACTACGCAAAGTTGGTGCGGAAGTGGAAGAGGGGAATGACTTTATCCGCATCACGCCGCCGGAAAAATTGCGGTTTGCTGAAATCGCGACTTATAACGATCACCGTATGGCGATGTGTTTTTCGCTGGTGGCATTGTCAGATACACCGGTGACGATTCTCGACCCAGGATGCACCGCTAAAACGTTCCCGGATTATTTCGAACAACTGGCGCGGATTAGTTTCTAGTTTTTTCTTTTCCGCCGCACCGTCCGGTGCGGCGATTCCTTACTTTTTCTGGCATTTTGCGTCGCTTATTTATTCTACAATCAACTTCAATCATTCTGTATTTTGCACGCAGAGTTAACGATTTGTGGCGTTGGCGCGTATAATGCGCGGCGATTATGTTAACAGTACGCCTGTGTTAAGGAGATAAAGATGACGGCAATTGCCCCGGTAATCACCATTGATGGCCCAAGCGGTGCAGGGAAAGGCACCTTATGTAAGGCTATGGCGGAAGCATTGCAATGGCATCTGCTGGACTCGGGTGCAATTTATCGCGTACTGGCGCTGGCGGCATTGCATCATCATGTCGATATCGCGTCGGAAGACGCCCTGGTGCCGCTGGCATCCCATCTGGATGTGCGTTTTGTGTCGACCAATGGCAATCTGGAAGTGATCCTCGAAGGGGAAGATGTCAGTGGTGAAATTCGCACTCAGGACGTGGCGAATGCTGCGTCACAAGTGGCGGCATTTCCTCGTGTGCGTGAGGCGCTGTTGCGTCGACAGCGCGCATTCCGTGAGTTACCCGGACTGATCGCCGATGGCCGGGACATGGGAACGGTGGTATTCCCTGATGCGCCAGTGAAAATTTTCCTTGACGCTTCCCCGGAAGAACGTGCGCATCGCCGCATGCTACAGTTGCAGGAGAAGGGCTTTAGTGTTAACTTTGAGCGCCTTTTGGCCGAGATAAAAGAACGCGACGACCGCGATCGTAACCGTGCGGTAGCGCCATTGGTTCCGGCAGCCGATGCTCTGGTGTTGGATTCCACCACCTTAAGCATTGAGCAAGTGATTGAAAAAGCGCTACAATACGCGCGCCAAAAACTGGCTCTCGCATAAGCGACCGAATTTGCAGTACCCCCGTTGCAATGGAATGACAGCGGGTATGTTAAACAACCCCATCCGGCACGGAGCTAGGTGGACGTTAAATATAAACCTGAAGATTAAACATGACTGAATCTTTTGCTCAACTCTTTGAAGAGTCCTTAAAAGAAATCGAAACCCGCCCGGGTTCTATCGTTCGTGGCGTTGTTGTTGCTATCGACAAAGACGTAGTACTGGTTGACGCTGGTCTGAAATCTGAGTCCGCCATCCCGGCTGAGCAGTTCAAAAACGCCCAGGGCGAGCTGGAAATCCAGGTAGGTGACGAAGTTGACGTTGCTCTGGACGCAGTAGAAGACGGCTTCGGTGAAACTCTGCTGTCCCGTGAGAAAGCTAAACGTCACGAAGCCTGGATCACGCTGGAAAAAGCTTACGAAGATGCTGAAACCGTTACCGGTGTTATCAACGGCAAAGTTAAGGGCGGCTTCACTGTTGAGCTGAACGGTATTCGTGCGTTCCTGCCAGGTTCTCTGGTAGACGTTCGTCCGGTGCGTGACACTCTGCACCTGGAAGGCAAAGAGCTTGAATTCAAAGTAATCAAGCTGGATCAGAAGCGCAACAACGTTGTTGTTTCTCGTCGTGCCGTTATCGAATCCGAAAACAGCGCAGAGCGCGATCAGCTGCTGGAAAACCTGCAGGAAGGCATGGAAGTTAAAGGTATCGTTAAGAACCTCACTGACTACGGTGCATTCGTTGATCTGGGCGGCGTTGACGGCCTGCTGCACATCACTGACATGGCATGGAAACGCGTTAAGCATCCGAGCGAAATCGTCAATGTGGGCGACGAAATCACTGTTAAAGTGCTGAAGTTCGACCGCGAACGTACCCGTGTATCCCTGGGCCTGAAACAGCTGGGCGAAGATCCGTGGGTAGCTATCGCTAAACGTTATCCGGAAGGTACCAAACTGACTGGTCGCGTGACCAACCTGACTGACTACGGCTGCTTCGTTGAAATCGAAGAAGGCGTTGAAGGCCTGGTACACGTTTCCGAAATGGATTGGACCAACAAAAACATCCACCCGTCCAAAGTTGTTAACGTTGGCGATGTAGTGGAAGTTATGGTTCTGGATATCGACGAAGAACGTCGTCGTATCTCCCTGGGTCTGAAACAGTGCAAAGCTAACCCGTGGCAGCAGTTCGCGGAAACCCACAACAAGGGCGATCGTGTTGAAGGTAAAATCAAGTCTATCACTGACTTCGGTATCTTCATCGGCCTGGACGGCGGCATCGACGGCCTGGTTCACCTGTCTGACATCTCCTGGAACGTTGCAGGCGAAGAAGCAGTTCGTGAATACAAAAAAGGCGACGAAATCGCTGCAGTTGTTCTGCAGGTTGACGCAGAACGTGAACGTATCTCCCTGGGCGTTAAACAGCTCGCAGAAGATCCGTTCAACAACTGGGTTGCTCTGAACAAGAAAGGCGCTATCGTAACCGGTAAAGTAACTGCAGTTGACGCTAAAGGCGCAACCGTAGAACTGGCTGACGGCGTAGAAGGTTACCTGCGTGCTTCTGAAGCATCCCGTGACCGCGTTGAAGACGCTACTCTGGTTCTGAGCGTTGGCGACGAAGTTGAAGCTAAATTCACTGGCGTTGATCGTAAAAACCGCGCAATCAGCCTGTCTGTTCGTGCGAAAGACGAAGCTGACGAGAAAGATGCAATCGCAACTGTTAACAAACAGGAAGATGCAAACTTCTCCAACAACGCAATGGCTGAAGCTTTCAAAGCAGCTAAAGGCGAGTAATTCTCTGACTCTTCGGGATTTTTATTCCGAAGTTTACTGAGTTTACTTGACAGATTGCGGGTTTCGTCCTGTAATCAAGCACTAAGGGCGGCTACGGCCGCCCTTAATCAATGCAGCAACAGCAGCCGCTAAATTTGCCTTTAAGGAACCGGAGGAATCATGACCAAGTCAGAATTGATAGAAAGACTTGCCACCCAGCAATCGCACATTCCCGCTAAAACGGTTGAAGATGCAGTAAAAGAGATGCTGGAGCATATGGCCTCGACTCTTGCGCAGGGCGAGCGTATTGAAATCCGCGGTTTCGGCAGTTTCTCTTTGCACTACCGCGCACCTCGTACCGGACGTAATCCGAAGACTGGCGATAAAGTGGAACTGGAAGGAAAATACGTTCCTCACTTTAAACCCGGTAAAGAACTGCGCGATCGCGCCAATATTTACGGTTAAGTTTTAAGAAAACTTGAGCGCGAAAAAAGCACCTGGCAGGTGCTTTTTTCATTTCTGTCATCTGGAACTGGAAGCTGCTTCGCAGAGTTTTGTGTAGTTTTCACCTTTCCGTTAAATTCTTTTGAACGCGCCTCGGGGAAAGCAAAACTCCCGCCAGACAACCGCTTAACAAAATTGCACACTTTCCAAAAACAGGGAGGAGTGCATGAAAATAACGACGGTCGGCGTATGCATAATTTGCGGAATTTTTCCGCTGCTGATTTTGCCGCAATTGCCTGGGACATTGACCCTTGCGTGTCTGACTGCCTTCGCCTGCGTACTTGCATTTATTTCTGTTAAAGCCGTCCGTTATATATCGCTGACATTACTGTTTTTTCTTTGGGGCGTATTAGCAGCGAAGCAAATTTTATGGGCAGGAGAAACCTTAACCAGCACGACGCAGGATGTAATCGTCGAGATTACCGCCACTGATGGTATGACCACTCATTATGGCCAAATTACCCGTCTCCAGGGACGGCAGCTATTCCCGTCGCCAGGTATCACACTGTATGGCGAATATTTGCCGCAAGCGGTTTGTGCCGGGCAGCAATGGGCAATGAAGCTCAAAGTACGTGCGGTTCACGGTCAACTTAATGACGGCGGTTTTGACAGCCAACGTTCTGCTGTTGCCCAGCACCAGCCGCTAACCGGGCACATTCTTCAGGCGAGTGTCATCGAACCGGGTTGTCGTCTGCGAGCGCAATATCTGGCGTCGTTACAAATGACTCTGCAACCCTATCCGTGGAACGCGGTTATTCTTGGTTTAGGTATGGGCGAACGGTTATCTGTGCCTAAAGAAATCAAAAATATTATGCGCAATACCGGTACGGCGCATTTGATGGCGATATCGGGCTTACATATCGCCTTTGCGGCATTGCTGGCAGCGGGGCTAATTCGCGGGGGGCAAATTTTTCTTCCTTCGCGTTGGATTTACTGGCAGATGCCATTGATTGGCGGAATTTGCTGTGCCGCTTTTTATGCCTGGCTGACCGGAATGCAGCCGCCAGCACTGCGTACTGTAGTGGCGCTCGCGACCTGGGGAATGCTTAAGTTGAGCGGGAGGCAATGGAGCAGTTGGGATGTATGGATATGCTGCCTGGCGGCAATTTTACTGATGGATCCCGTTGCTATTCTTTCGCAAAGCTTGTGGCTCTCTGCCGCTGCAGTGGCTGCGCTAATTTTCTGGTATCAGTGGTTTCCCTGTCCTGTCTGGTCGCTGCCGCCCACCTTGCGCACAGCCGTTTCACTCATCCATCTGCAGTTGGGAATAACGCTCCTGTTACTACCAATACAAATCGTCATGTTTCACGGTATTAGTCTGACCTCATTTCTGGCGAATTTGTTTGCAATTCCCTTGGTGACATTTATTTCGGTCCCATTGATCCTTGCCGCGATGATTGTGCATTTAAGCGGACCGATCATCGTGGAACAGTGGCTTTGGCTTATTGCTGACCGTTCGTTAGCCTTACTCTTTTGGGCGTTAAAAAATTTACCCGAAGGATGGATCAATATTGCTGAACGCTGGCAATGGCTGTCATTTTCTCCGTGGCTATTGTTGATTATATGGCGATTCAACGCATGGAGGACGCTGCCTGCGGTGTGTCTGGCTGGAGGAATTATGATGTGCTGGCCGCTATGGCAAAAACCCCGGCCTGATGAATGGCAGGTGTACATGCTTGATGTCGGGCAAGGGCTGGCAACGGTGATAGCCAGAAATGGCAAAGCGATTCTCTATGATACGGGACTGGCCTGGCCGGAGGGGGATAGTGGGCAACAACTGATTATCCCCTGGCTGCGTTGGCATAATATTGAACCGGAAGGCATCATTCTTAGCCACGAGCATTTGGATCATAGGGGAGGGCTGGACTCAATATTGCATACCTGGCCGACGTTATGGGTCAGAAGCCCATTAAACTGGGAGCATCACCAGCCCTGTGCACGTGGTGAAGCGTGGCAATGGCAAGGATTGCGCTTTAGTGCTCATTGGCCCTTGCCTGGTAGTGATGACAAAGGAAATAACCATTCCTGCGTGGTTAAGATTGATGATGGAACATATAGCATTCTTTTGACTGGCGATATTGAAGCATCGGCTGAACAAAAAATGCTAAGTCGTTACTGGACGCAGTTGCAGGCAACATTACTCCAGGTGCCTCATCACGGCAGTAATACGTCATCATCATTGCCATTCATTCAACGAGTGAATGGCAAGGTGGCGCTGGCGTCAGCATCACGCTATAACGCATGGCGATTGCCTTCGAACAAAGTTAAGCATCGCTATCAACAACAGGGTTATCAATGGCCGGATACCCCACATCAGGGGCAAATAACAGTCAATTTTTCTGCGCGAGGTTGGAGAGTAAGCAGCCTAAGGGAACAAATTTTACCTCGTTGGTATCATCAGTGGTTTGGCGTGTCAGTGGATAACGGGTAGAATATGCGGCTATTTCAACAAATGCTGGTTTTTTGAATGCATAACGACAAAGATCTCTCTACGTGGCAGACATTCCGCCGACTGTGGCCAACCATTGCGCCCTTTAAAGCGGGTCTGATCGTGGCGGGCGTAGCGTTAATCCTCAACGCAGCCAGCGATACCTTCATGTTATCGCTCCTTAAGCCACTTCTTGATGATGGCTTTGGTAAAACAGATCGCTCCGTGCTGATGTGGATGCCGCTGGTGGTTATTGGTCTGATGATTTTACGTGGTATCACCAGCTATATCTCCAGCTACTGCATCTCCTGGGTATCGGGCAAAGTGGTAATGACCATGCGTCGCCGTCTGTTTGGCCATATGATGGGAATGCCGGTGTCATTTTTTGACAAACAGTCAACCGGAACACTGTTGTCACGTATCACATATGATTCCGAACAGGTTGCTTCGTCATCTTCTGGTGCGCTGATTACAGTGGTGCGTGAAGGCGCATCCATTATTGGCCTGTTCGCCATGATGTTCTATTACAGCTGGCAGCTGTCAATTATTTTGATTGTGCTGGCGCCGATTGTCTCGATTGCAATCCGTATTGTTTCTAAGCGTTTCCGCAGCATTAGTAAGAACATGCAGAACACCATGGGGCAGGTGACTACCAGTGCGGAACAGATGCTGAAAGGCCACAAAGAGGTGTTGATTTTTGGTGGTCAGGAAGTAGAAACGAAGCGTTTTGATAAAGTCAGCAACAAGATGCGTCTGCAGGGGATGAAGATGGTATCTGCATCGTCTATCTCTGATCCGATCATTCAGCTGATCGCCTCTTTGGCGCTGGCCTTTGTTCTGTATGCGGCGAGCTTCCCAAGCGTCATGGATAGCCTGACTGCCGGTACGATTACTGTCGTTTTCTCTTCGATGATTGCGTTAATGCGTCCGCTGAAATCGTTGACCAACGTTAACGCTCAGTTCCAGCGCGGTATGGCCGCTTGTCAGACGTTGTTCACCATTCTGGATAGTGAACAAGAGAAAGACGAAGGTAAACGAGAGATTGAACGTGCCACCGGCGATGTGGAATTCCGCAACGTTACCTTTACCTATCCTGGGCGTGATGTTCCTGCGTTGCGTAATATCAACCTGAAAATTCCGGCAGGGAAAACAGTCGCGCTGGTCGGGCGTTCTGGGTCGGGTAAGTCGACTATCGCCAGCCTGATTACCCGTTTTTACGATATTGAGGAAGGCGAGATCCTGATGGATGGTCACGATCTGCGCGAATATACTCTGACATCGTTACGTAATCAGGTTGCGCTGGTGTCGCAGAATGTTCATCTGTTTAACGATACGGTTGCCAACAACATTGCTTATGCGCGTACTGAACAGTATAGCCGTGAGCAAATTGAAGAAGCGGCGCGTATGGCCTATGCCATGGACTTTATCAATAAGATGGATAAAGGTCTTGATACGGTAATTGGTGAAAACGGTGTGTTGCTCTCCGGTGGTCAGCGTCAGCGTATTGCCATCGCCCGGGCTTTGTTGCGTGACAGCCCGATATTGATCCTTGATGAAGCCACTTCGGCGCTGGATACCGAATCTGAACGTGCAATTCAGGCGGCGTTGGATGAGCTGCAGAAAAACCGTACTTCATTAGTGATTGCCCACCGCTTGTCTACCATCGAGAAAGCAGACGAAATCGTGGTCGTTGAGGACGGGGTTATTGTGGAGCGTGGTACGCACAACGATTTGCTGGAGCACCGTGGCGTCTACGCGCAACTTCACAAAATGCAGTTTGGCCAATGATCGAAAAAATCTGGTCTGGTGAATCTCCTCTGTGGCGGCTGTTGCTGCCACTCTCCTGGCTGTATGGCCTGGTGAGTGGCGCTATCCGCCTTTGCTATAAATTAAAACTGAAACGCGCCTGGCGCGCTCCGGTGCCTGTGGTCGTGGTTGGAAACCTGACTGCAGGCGGCAACGGAAAAACGCCGGTTGTTATCTGGCTGGTGGAACAACTGCAACAACGTGGTATTCATGTTGGTGTCGTGTCCCGCGGTTATGGTGGTAAAGCTGAGTCGTATCCGTTGTTGCTGTCGGCAGATACTACCACCACACAGGCAGGCGATGAACCTGTACTGATTTATCAGCGTACTGGTGCGCCCGTTGCGGTTTCTCCTGTACGTTCTGATGCGGTAAAAGCGATTCTGGCGCAACATCCCGATGTGCAAATTATCGTGACTGACGACGGTTTACAGCATTATCGTCTGGCGCGGGATGTGGAGATTGTCGTTATTGACGGCGTGCGTCGCTTTGGTAATGGTTGGTGGTTGCCTGCGGGGCCAATGCGTGAGCGAGCCAGTCGCTTAAAATCGGTTGATGCGGTTATTGTCAACGGTGGAGTACCGCGCAGTGGTGAAATTCCAATGTATCTTATACCCGGTCAGGCGATAAATTTGCGTACCGGTGCTCGTAGTGATGTCGCACAACTGGAACATGTGGTGGCGATGGCTGGAATTGGTCACCCACCGCGCTTTTTCGCTACGCTGAAGATGTGCGGGGTTCAACCGGAGAAATGTGTCGCGCTGGCCGATCATCAGTTCCTTGATCATGCGGGGGTTAGTGCGTTGTTAAGCGCCGGGCAGACGCTGGTCATGACGGAAAAAGATGCGGTGAAATGCCGTGCTTTTGCGGAAGATAACTGGTGGTATTTGCCCGTTGATGCGCGGCTTACGGGCGATGAACCAGACGAACTGCTCGCGCAACTTTCTTCGCTGGCTTCTGGCAACTAATTTCGCCACGGCAGCGTTCAATTGATGGAGCCATGAATGTCGCTGCCGCACCTTTCCCTTACCGATGCACGTAATCTGCACCTTGCCGCGCAAGGCTTGTTAACAAAATCCCGCAGCCGTGCGTTGCCGGGGGATATCCTGGCGACGATTTCTCGCATGTCTCTGTTGCAAATCGACACCATAAATATCGTGGCGCGTAGTCCCTATCTGGTGCTTTTCAGCCGTCTGGGGCATTATCCCCCGCAGTGGTTGGATGAGTCGCTGGTACGTGGTGAATTAATGGAATACTGGGCGCATGAAGCCTGCTTTATGCCGCGTAGCGATTTCCATCTCATTCGCCATCGAATGTTGGCACCTGAGAAAATGGGCTGGAAATACAAAGACACCTGGATGCAGGAACATGTGGCAGAAATAGAACAGCTAATTCAGCATATTCAGGATAACGGACCGGTTCGCTCAGCCGATTTTGAACATCCGCGTACAGGAGCGAGCGGCTGGTGGGAGTGGAAGCCGCATAAACGGCATCTGGAAGGACTATTTACCGCTGGGAAGGTGATGGTGGTTGAACGGCGCAATTTCCAGCGTGTCTATGATTTAACCCATCGCGTCATGCCGCATTGGGATGACGAACGTGATCTCATTTCGCAAGCGGAAGCTGAAATTGCCATGCTGGATAATAGTGCGCGTAGTCTGGGAATCTTTCGAGAACAGTGGCTGGTCGATTACTATCGACTGAAGCGCCCGGCGTTGGGGAATTGGCGCGATATGCGGGCTGAACAGCGGCAAATCATTGCTCTGCATGTTGAAAAGTTGGGAAATCTTTGGCTGCATGCCGATTTATTGCCGCTGCTGGAACGCGCGCTCGCAGGAAATCTCATTGCAACGCACAGCGTGGTGTTGTCCCCTTTTGATCCTGTTGTCTGGGATCGCAAACGCGCAGAGCAACTCTTTGATTTTAGCTATCGGCTCGAGTGCTACACGCCAGCGCCCAAACGTCAGTATGGCTATTTCGTTCTACCGTTATTACACCGTGGGCAATTAGTCGGGCGAATGGATGCCAAAATGCATCGTCAGGCGGGTGTTCTTGAAATTATCTCCCTCTGGTTACAGGATGGCATCAAACAGACGGCTCCTCTTCAAAAAGGACTGCGCCAGGCGATTACTGATTTCGCTAGCTGGCAGCAGGCGACGCGGGTGACATTAGGACGCTGTCCACAAGGTCTCTTTACCGATTGCCGTACAGGCTGGGAAATAGCCCCCTACGTATAAATGATTATGATAAGATTTATGCATTCATAACCCGATCCATCAGGAGGAACTATGGATCATCGTCTGCTTGAAATCATTGCCTGTCCGGTTTGCAACGGCAAACTTTGGTATAACCAGGAAAAACAAGAACTGATTTGCAAACTGGACAACCTGGCTTTCCCGCTGCGCGATGGCATTCCAGTGCTACTGGAAACGGAAGCCCGTGTGCTGACTGCTGATGAGAGTAAATCATGAGTTTTGTTGTCATTATTCCTGCTCGTTACTCTTCTACGCGCTTGCCCGGTAAACCGCTTGTTGATATCAACGGCAAGTCCATGATTGTTCATGTGCTTGAGCGCGCCCGAGAATCGGGAGCTGAGCGCATCATTGTTGCAACCGATCATGAAGATGTCGCTCGCGCCGTTGAAGCCGCGGGGGGGGAAGTATGCATGACGCGAGCCGATCATCAGTCAGGCACTGAGCGTCTGGCGGAAGTTGTCGAAAAATGTGCGTTTAGCGACGACACGATCATCGTGAATGTACAGGGTGATGAACCCATGATCCCCGCGACAATCATTCGTCAGGTTGCCGATAACCTCGCCCAGCGTCAGGTGGGAATGGCGACTCTGGCGGTGCCTATTCACAGCGCGGAAGAAGCCTTTAACCCAAATGCGGTGAAAGTGGTTCTCGATGCCGAAGGTTATGCACTGTACTTTTCGCGTGCCACCATTCCGTGGGATCGTGACCGTTTCGCAAAAAGTCAGCAAACCGTTGGCGATTATTTCCTGCGTCATTTGGGGATTTATGGCTACCGCGCGGGCTTTATTCGTCGTTATGTTAACTGGCAACCGAGCCCGTTAGAACACATCGAAATGCTGGAGCAACTTCGCGTCCTGTGGTACGGCGAAAAAATCCACGTTGCTGTAGCCCAGGAAGTACCGGGAACGGGCGTCGATACTCCCGAAGATCTCGAACGCGTTCGTGCTGAAATGCGTTAACTCATTTCCAGAACACTCCTCCCAATACTGGGAGGAGTGTCGTACCGTTACGATTTTCCTCAATTTTTCTTTTCAACAATTGATCTCATTCAGGTGACATCTTTTATATTGACGCTCATTATGAAAGCAGTAGCTTTTATGAGGGTAATCTGAATGGAACAGCTGCGTGCCGAATTAAGCCATCTGCTGGGCGAAAAACTCAGTCGTATTGAGTGTGTTAATGAAAAAGCGAATACAGCATTGTGGGCTTTGTACGACAGCAAGGGAAACCCAATGCCGTTGATGGCAAGAAGCTTTAGTACTCCAGGGCAGGCCCGGCAGTTGGCATGGAAAACGACCATGTTGGCACGAAGTGGGACTGTTCGGATGCCGACAATCTATGGCGTGATGACGCATGAGGAGCATCCTGGACCTGATGTCTTGTTGCTGGAGCGAATGCGTGGCGTTTCTGTCGAAGCGCCCGCACGTACGCCAGAACGCTGGGGGCATCTAAAAGATCAAATCGTGGAAGCGTTGCTGGCCTGGCACCGTCAGGACAGTCGCGGCTGCGTCGGTCCGGTAGATAATACTCAGGAAAATTTCTGGCCTTCCTGGTATCAGCAACATGTTGAAGTGCAATGGGCGACACTCAATCAGTTCAATAATACTGGCTTAACCATGCAGGATAAACGGATCCTGTTCCGTACACGTGAATGTCTGCCGGCACTGTTTGAAGGATTTAACGATAATTGCGTGCTGATCCACGGCAATTTTTGCTTGCGCAGTATGTTGAAAGATTCCCGCAGCGATCAGTTGCTGGCGATGGTCGGGCCTGGCCTCATGCTCTGGGCGCCGCGCGAGTATGAGCTGTTTCGCTTGATGGATAATCCCCTGGCGGAAGATTTGCTCTGGAGTTATCTGCAACGCGCGCCAGTGGCAGAATCCTTCATCTGGCGGCGTTGGCTATATGTTTTATGGAATGAGGTTGCGCAACTGGTTAATACCGGGCGCTTTAACCGCAGTAACTTCGACCTGGCGGCAAAATCACTGTTGCCCTGGCTTGTCTGACGGAGCTTTTAGCCATTGCCAGAGACGACCGAGCGTTTCGTAACCCACACGATCGCTATGCATCAACCAGACCGGAGACGGAATTGCTCGTTCCCATGGATTAAGCGGTGAGTCGATAGCCAACTGATTTGCCGGCGCCGGCAGTGGTTTCAGCCCTGCTTGTTGAAAAAAGATCATCGCGCGGGGTAAATGAGATGCAGAAGTCACCAGCAGGAAAGGGGCGTTGCCAATTGCCTGTTTCACCGCTGCAGCTTCTTCTTCGGTATCCTTTGGTAAATCCAGGGTGATAATTTGCTCGCGCGGGACGCCGAGCGATTGTGCAACTCTGGCTCCCACTTCCGCTGCGCTGACCGTATTGGTTTGCGCCACCCCACCGGTAAAGATTAACTTTGCGCCAGGATTGGCGCGCCACAGACGAACCCCCTCGTTCAGGCGCGGCAAACTGTTATTAATTAAATTCGAGCCTGGTGCCCACTGCGGGTTCTAGGTATAGCCGCCACCCAATACCACGATATAGTCCATTTTTTGCGAATTATTCCATGTCGGATAGGTGCTTTCTATGGGGCGCAGCAGGTAGTCGGCTATGGGCTGCAAACTTAATAAGAAAAGCGCCAGCCATCCAATGCTAATAAATATTTTTCCAGTTTTTTGAAAACGACTAAACCAGAGTAGCGCCAGACCCACGCCGATAATTATCAGCATCAATGGAAGCGGCAGTAGCATACCGCCAATCACTTTTTTCAGTGTAAAAAGCATCCTTCCTGGTTCCTTTTTTAACCATATAGCGAGAGATCGACCGTGATATTACACCAGACGGGTTCATTCTCATCGCGGCTGTGACAAAATAGCGCCTTTATCAGAAAACGTCTTAGCCAACCGGTGGAGAAAGCAATGCAGGATCGCAACTTTGATGATATTGCGGAAAAGTTTTCCCGTAACATTTACGGCACCACCAAAGGGCTGCTTCGACAGGCTATTCTGTGGCAAGATCTCGATCGCGTACTGGCAGATATAGGTCAGCAAAAACTGCGTGTGTTAGATGCCGGCGGTGGTGAAGGACAGACCGCGATCAAAATGGCTGAGTGCGGACATCAGGTCATTTTATGCGATCTCTCGGAGCAGATGATTGGTCGCGCAAAACAGGCGGCTGAGGCAAAAGGTGTGAGCGACAACATGCAATTTATACATTGCGCCGCTCAGGACGTTGCTTCACATTTGGAAACGCCCGTTGATCTGATATTGTTCCATGCGGTGCTGGAATGGGTAGCCGATCCCCGTGGCGTATTACAAACACTGTGGTCAGTGTTACGCCCGGGCGGCGTGTTGTCGTTAATGTTCTACAATGCGCATGGCTTGCTGATGCACAACATGGTTGCAGGGAATTTTGATTACGTGCAGGCGGGAATGCCGAAAAAGAAAAAACGGACGCTTTCGCCAGACTATCCACGCGATCCGGCGCAGGTTTATCTGTGGCTGGAAGAAGCTGGCTGGCAAATTACAGGTAAAACAGGCGTTCGCGTGTTTCATGATTATCTGCGTGAAAAGCACCAACAGCGCGATTGCTACGAAGCATTACTTGAATTAGAAACGCATTATTGCCGCCAGGAACCGTATATTAACCTGGGGCGTTATATTCATGTCACCGCGCGCAAACCGCAGAGCAAGGATAAAGTATGAGTGAATTTTCCCAGACAGTCCCCGAACTGGTTGCCTGGGCCAGAAAAAATGACTTCTCCATCTCGTTGCCGGTAGACCGACTCTCCTTTCTGCTGGCGGTTGCCACGCTGAACGGCGAGCGTCTGGACGGTGAGATGAGCGAAGGCGAGCTGGTGGATGCATTCCGCCATGTGAGTGATGCGTTTGAGCAAACCAGCGAAACCATCGGTGTGCGCGCCAACAACGCGATCAACGACATGGTGCGTCAACGTCTGCTGAACCGCTTTACCAGCGAACAGGCGGAAGGGAACGCCATTTACCGTCTGACGCCGCTCGGCATTGGCATTACGGATTACTACATTCGTCAGCGCGAGTTTTCTACGCTGCGCCTTTCTATGCAGTTGTCGATCGTTGCAGGCGAACTGAAGCGTGCAGCGGATGCCGCAGAAGAGGGCGGTGATGAGTTTCACTGGCATCGTAACGTTTATGCGCCGCTGAAATATTCGGTGGCGGAAATTTTCGACAGTATCGACCTGACGCAACGTCTGATGGACGAACAGCAGCAGCAGGTGAAAGACGACATCGCTCAGTTGCTGAATAAAGACTGGCGAGCAGCGATTTCCAGCTGTGAATTGTTGCTTTCGGAAACCTCAGGAACGCTGCGTGAATTGCAGGATACACTGGAAGCGGCAGGCGACAAATTGCAGGCCAACCTGTTACGCATTCAGGAAGCCACCATGACCCATGATGATCTACATTTTGTCGATCGTCTGGTATTCGATCTGCAAAGCAAGCTCGATCGTATTATCAGTTGGGGCCAGCAATCCATCGACTTGTGGATCGGCTATGACCGCCACGTACATAAATTTATCCGTACTGCTATCGATATGGATAAAAACCGCGTCTTTGCCCAGCGATTGCGTCAGTCGGTACAAACCTACTTTGATGCTCCGTGGGCGCTGACTTACGCCAATGCCGATCGTCTGCTGGATATGCGTGACGAAGAGATGGCATTGCGTGACGACGAAGTGACCGGGGAACTTCCGCCAGATTTAGAGTACGAAGAGTTTAACGAGATCCGTGAGCAACTGGCGGCGATCATCGAAGAGCAGCTTGCTGTATATAAAACCAGACAAGTACCGCTGGATCTTGGTCTGGTGGTACGCGAATATCTGTCGCAGTATCCACGTGCGCGTCACTTTGATGTTGCGCGCATCGTTATTGATCAGGCGGTACGCCTCGGCGTAGCGCAAGCAGACTTCACCGGACTGCCAGCGAAATGGCAGCCGATTAATGATTACGGAGCCAAGGTACAGGCGCATGTCATCGACAAATATTGAACAAGTGATGCCGGTTAAGCTGGCGCAAGCGCTGGCGAATCCGTTATTTCCGGCGCTGGATAGCGCTTTACGTTCAGGTCGCCATATCGGCCTCGACGAACTGGACAATCATGCTTTCCTGATGGATTTTCAGGAATATCTGGAAGAGTTTTACGCGCGTTATAACGTTGAGCTTATTCGCGCGCCGGAAGGTTTCTTCTATTTACGTCCACGTTCCACCACGTTGATCCCGCGTTCCGTGTTATCAGAGCTGGACATGATGGTCGGGAAAATCCTTTGTTATCTTTATCTTAGCCCGGAGCGGCTGGCGAACGAGGGAATCTTTACCCAGCAGGAATTGTATGACGAACTGCTCACCCTGGCCGATGAAGCGAAACTGCTGAAACTGGTAAACAACCGTTCTACCGGTTCAGACGTCGATCGCCAGAAGTTGCAGGAAAAAGTACGTTCCTCGCTTAACCGTCTGCGTCGCTTAGGTATGGTGTGGTTTATGGGGCATGACAGCAGCAAATTCCGCATTACGGAATCGGTGTTTCGTTTTGGTGCGGATGTGCGTGCTGGCGACGATCCGCGCGAGGCCCAGCGTCGCCTGATTCGCGATGGTGAAGCAATGTCGCTGGAAAATCACCTGCAACTCAATGATGAAACCGAAGAGAATCAGCCAGATAGCGGAGAGGAAGAATAATGATTGAACGCGGTAAATTTCGCTCACTGACGCTGATTAACTGGAACGGCTTTTTTGCCCGTACCTTTGACCTTGATGAGCTGGTCACGACGCTTTCCGGCGGTAACGGGGCTGGTAAATCCACCACCATGGCGGCGTTTGTTACGGCGCTGATTCCCGACCTGACCCTGCTGCATTTCCGTAACACCACGGAAGCAGGGGCCACAAGTGGTTCACGCGATAAAGGCTTGCACGGGAAGTTGAAAGCCGGGGTCTGTTATTCGATTCTCGACACCATTAATTCACGCCATCAGCGTGTACTGGTTGGTGTGCGTTTACAACAGGTCGCCGGGCGCGATCGTAAAGTCGATATCAAACCGTTTGCGATTCAGGGCTTGCCGATGTCGGTGTTGCCGACGCAACTGGTGACCGAAACCCTGAATGAACGCCAGGCGCGTGTGCTGCCGCTGAACGAGCTGAAAGAGAAGCTCGAGGCGATGGAAGGCGTGCAGTTTAAGCAGTTCAACTCCATTACCGATTACCATTCGCTGATGTTCGATCTGGGCATCATTGCGCGTCGTTTGCGCTCGGCCTCTGACCGTAGCAAATTCTACCGTCTAATCGAAGCTTCGCTGTACGGTGGTATTTCCAGCGCCATTACCCGTTCTCTGCGCGACTACCTGTTGCCGGAAAACAGCGGTGTGCGTAAAGCGTTTCAGGATATGGAAGCGGCGCTGCGTGAAAACCGTATGACGCTGGAAGCGATTCGCGTCACTCAGTCGGACCGTGACCTGTTTAAGCATCTGATTAGCGAAGCTACCAACTACGTGGCGGCAGACTACATGCGTCACGCCAACGAGCGCCGTGTTCATCTTGATAAAGCGCTGGAGTTTCGTCGTGAGCTACATATTTCGCGTCAGCAACTGGCGGCGGAGCAGTACAAACACGTCGATATGGCACGTGAACTGGCGGAACACAACGGCGCCGAAGGCGATCTGGAAGCAGATTATCAGGCTGCCAGCGATCACCTGAATCTGGTGCAGACAGCACTGCGTCAACAGGAGAAGATCGAACGCTACGAAGCGGACCTTGATGAGCTGCAGATCCGTCTGGAAGAGCAAAACGAAGTAGTAGCGGAAGCCATTGAGCGCCAGGAAGAAAACGAAGCGCGTGCAGAAGCTGCCGAGCTGGAAGTGGATGAACTGAAAAGCCAGCTTGCTGACTACCAGCAGGCGCTGGACGTCCAGCAAACGCGTGCAATTCAGTACAACCAGGCGATTGCCGCGCTTAATCGTGCCAAAGAGTTGTGTCATCTGCCGGACTTAACCGCCGACAGCGCCGCAGAATGGCTGGAAACCTTCCAGGCGAAAGAGCTGGAAGCGACCGAAAAAATGCTCTCTCTTGAGCAGAAAATGAGCATGGCGCAAACCGCGCACAGCCAGTTTGAACAGGCTTACCAATTAGTCGTAGCAATCAACGGCCCGCTGGCGCGTAACGAAGCATGGGATGTCGCTCGCGAATTGCTGCGTGAAGGGGTCGATCAGCGCCACCTGGCAGAACAGGTTCAGCCGCTGCGGATGCGCTTAAGCGAACTGGAACAGCGCCTGCGCGAGCAGCAGGAAGCCGAGCGCCTGCTGGCAGATTTCTGCAAACGTCAGGGCAAGAATTTTGATATCGACGAGCTGGAAGCCCTGCATCAGGAACTCGAAGCACGTATAGCTTCACTTTCTGATAGCGTTTCCAGTGCCCGTGAAGAGCGGATGGCGCTGCGTCAGGAACAGGAACAACTGCAGTCTCGCATTCAGAGTCTGATGCAGCGTGCGCCGATTTGGCTGGCCGCGCAGAACAGTCTCAACCAATTGAGCGAACAGTGCGGTGAAGAATTCACCTCCAGCCAAGACGTTACCGAATATCTGCAACAGTTGCTGGAGCGCGAGCGCGAGGCCATTGTTGAACGTGATGAAGTGGGCGCGCGCAAAAACGCCGTCGATGAAGAGATTGAGCGTTTAAGCCAGCCAGGCGGTTCTGAAGATCAGCGTCTGAATGCTCTGGCAGAACGGTTTGGTGGTGTGTTGCTGTCAGAAATTTATGATGATGTCAGCCTGGAAGATGCACCATATTTCTCGGCGCTGTATGGCCCGTCTCGCCACGCCATTGTGGTACCGGATCTGTCGCAAGTTGCTGAACAACTGGAAGGTTTAACCGATTGCCCGGAAGATCTCTACTTGATCGAAGGGGATCCGCAGTCGTTTGATGACAGCGTGTTCAGCGTTGATGAGCTGGAAAAAGCGGTAGTGGTGAAAATCGCCGATCGCCAGTGGCGTTACTCCCGCTTCCCGGAAGTGCCGTTGTTTGGTCGTGCGGCGCGTGAAAGTCGTATCGAAAGTCTTCATGCCGAGCGTGAAGTGCTTTCCGAACGTTTCGCTACGCTCTCCTTTGATGTACAGAAAACCCAGCGTCTGCATCAGGCGTTCAGCCGCTTTATCGGCAGCCATCTGGCAGTGGCGTTTGAGTCTGACCCGGAAGCCGAAATCCGTCAACTAAACAGCCGTCGCGTCGAACTGGAGCGGGCGTTGAGTAATCATGAAAATGATAACCAGCAGCAGCGTATTCAGTTTGAGCAGGCGAAAGAGGGCGTTACGGCGCTGAACCGCATTCTGCCGCGTCTCAACCTGTTGGCTGATGACAGCCTGGCGGATCGCGTCGATGAAATCCGCGAACGTCTGGATGAAGCCCAGGAAGCGGCGCGTTTTGTTCAGCAGTTTGGCAATCAACTGGCGAAACTGGAACCGATCGTTTCGGTATTGCAGAGCGACCCGGAACAGTTCGAACAGTTAAAAGAAGATTACGCGTACTCTCAGCAGATGCAGCGAGATGCCCGTCAGCAGGCGTTTGCCCTGACGGAAGTGGTGCAGCGTCGTGCGCACTTTAGCTACTCTGACTCGGCAGAAATGCTCAGCGGTAATAGCGATCTCAACGAAAAACTGCGTGAGCGTCTGGAACATGCAGAAGCAGAGCGTACTCGCGCCCGTGAAGCGCTGCGCGGTCATGCCACTCAGTTGAACCAGTACAACCAGGTGCTGGCATCACTAAAAAGTTCTTATGACACCAAAAAAGAGCTGCTTAACGATCTGCAACGCGAACTGCAGGATATTGGCGTGCGTGCCGATAGCGGTGCAGAAGAGCGCGCGCGTATTCGTCGTGATGAGCTTCACGCGCAACTGAGCAATAACCGTTCTCGTCGCAACCAACTGGAGAAAGCGCTTACTTTTTGCGAAGCGGAGATGGACAACCTGACCCGGAAACTGCGCAAGCTGGAGCGTGACTACCATGAAATGCGCGAGCAGGTGGTGACCGCCAAAGCGGGCTGGTGTGCGGTTATGCGCATGGTGAAAGATAACGGCGTTGAGCGTCGCTTACATCGTCGTGAGCTGGCTTATCTCTCTGCTGACGATCTGCGTTCCATGTCGGATAAGGCGTTGGGTGCGTTGCGTCTGGCGGTGGCGGATAATGAACATCTGCGCGACGTACTGCGTATGTCGGAAGATCCAAAACGCCCGGAACGTAAAATTCAGTTCTTCGTGGCGGTTTATCAGCATCTGCGCGAGCGTATTCGTCAGGATATTATTCGTACTGATGATCCGGTGGAAGCTATCGAGCAGATGGAGATCGAACTTAGCCGTCTGACCGAAGAGCTAACTTCCCGCGAGCAGAAACTGGCGATCAGCTCTCGCAGCGTGGCGAACATTATTCGCAAAACCATTCAGCGCGAGCAGAACCGTATTCGCATGCTTAACCAGGGCTTGCAGAGTGTATCGTTTGGTCAGGTTAACAGCGTGCGTCTCAACGTGAACGTGCGTGAAACTCACGCCATGTTGCTGGATGTGCTTTCTGAACAGCATGAACAACACCAGGATTTGTTTAACAGCAACCGTCTGACCTTCTCGGAAGCGCTGGCGAAATTGTATCAGCGTCTTAATCCGCAAATTGATATGGGCCAGCGTACGCCGCAGACTATTGGTGAAGAACTGCTGGATTACCGTAACTACCTGGAGATGGAAGTTGAGGTTAACCGTGGTTCCGATGGCTGGTTGCGAGCGGAGTCTGGCGCATTGTCGACCGGTGAGGCCATCGGTACTGGTATGTCGATTCTGGTGATGGTGGTGCAGAGCTGGGAGGATGAATCACGCCGTCTGCGCGGTAAAGATATCTCTCCTTGCCGTCTACTGTTCCTTGATGAGGCAGCGCGACTGGATGCTCGTTCGATCGCCACGCTGTTTGAATTGTGTGAACGTTTGCAAATGCAGCTCATCATCGCGGCACCAGAAAATATCAGCCCGGAGAAAGGCACCACCTATAAACTGGTACGTAAAGTCTTCCAGAATACCGAACACGTTCACGTCGTCGGCCTGCGAGGCTTTGCACCGCAACTCCCTGAGACGCTTCCAGGAACTGACGAAGCGCCCTCCCAGGCGAGCTAAGATTAGGGCGGCAGCAATGCCGCCTTTTCCTTTTCGGAAAACTCCGTTTCTGCACTAAAATAATGCCGCATTACAGCGCACTTTTCTTTAAACTTCTTTACATTAGGTTAGGTAAAAACGTATCGGCGTTTATATACTGAAGGTAAGTCTGATGAGTAACAGGCTTGCTCGTCATACTTTCGTGAGTATTGGCGTTTTACAGGCAAGTCGTAAAATAACAGCCTGGCTATTCAGAGTATGATAAAAACAGGGGGCAAGGGATGTTGCTTAACATGATGTGTGGTCGTCGGCTTTCGGCAATCAGTTTATGCCTGGCCGTAACATTCGCTCCACTGTTCAGTGTGCAGGCCGATGAGCCTGAAGTGATCCCTGGTGACAGTCCAGTGACTGTTAGCGAACAGGGCGATGTACTGCCGCAGGCGCAAGCTACGGCAATAATGGCGGGGATCCAGCCGTTACCGGAAGGTGCGGTAGAAAAAGCCCGCGCGCAAATCGAATCTCTATTACCCGCAGGTTATAAGCCGGTTTATCTGAACCAGCTTCAACTGCTGTATGCTGCACGCGATATGCTGCCGATGTGGGAAAACCGCGATGCTGTTAAAGCCTTTCAACAGCAACTGGCGGAAGTGGCGATTGCCGGTTTTCAGCCGCAATTTAACAAATGGGTGGAGTTGCTGACCGATCCTGGCGTTAACGGAATGGCACGTGATGTGGTGCTTTCGGATGCGATGATGGGGTATCTCCACTTTATTGCAAATATCCCGGTTAAAGGGACTCGCTGGCTATACAGCAGTAAACCTTATGCACTTTCAACACCTCCGCTTTCGGTGATCAACCAATGGCAGGTGGCGCTGGACAATGGTCAATTACCTACTTTTGTTGCAGGGCTGGCGCCGCAGCATCCGCAATATGCTGCGATGCATGAGTCTTTATTGGCCTTGTTAAGCGATAACAAACCGTGGCCACAGTTGACGGGAAAGGCAACACTTCGTCCTGGTCAGTGGAGTAACGACGTTCCGGCGCTACGCGAGATTTTACAACGTACTGGAATGCTGGAAGGGGGGCCGAAAATAGCTCTTCCAGGAGATGACACGCAGCCTGATGGGGCGGTTAGCCCGTCTGCCGCTGCCGTTGAAACAGCAGGAACGCAGCCGATAAACAGACAAACGACGGCCCACAGTAAACCCGCACCAGCCGTCCGCGCGGCCTATAATAGTGAACTGGTGAATGCTGTTAAACGTTTTCAGGCGTGGCAAGGATTAGGCGCGGATGGCACTATTGGTCCGGCTACGCGTGACTGGTTAAACGTCACCCCGGCTCAGCGTGCCGGGGTTCTGGCGCTCAATATCCAACGTTTACGCTTGCTACCTGCTGAGCTTTCTACTGGCATCATGGTTAATATTCCAGCCTATTCTTTGGTCTATTACCAGAACGGCAATCAGGTGCTGGACTCGCGAGTGATTGTCGGTCGCCCCGATCGCAAAACGCCAATGATGAGTAGCGCTTTAAATAACGTGGTGGTTAACCCACCGTGGAATGTGCCGCCGACTCTGGCCCGTAAAGATATTCTGCCGAAAGTGCGTAACGATCCGGGATATCTTGAAAGCCATGGTTATACGGTGATGCGCGGCTGGAACAGCAAAGAAGCAATTGATCCGTGGCAAGTTGACTGGTCAACGATCACGGCCTCGAATTTGCCGTTCCGCTTCCAGCAGGCTCCTGGCCCACGAAACTCACTGGGACGGTATAAATTCAATATGCCGAGTTCAGAGGCAATTTATTTGCATGACACGCCGAATCACAACTTGTTCAAGCGTGATACCCGCGCGTTGAGCTCTGGCTGTGTGCGGGTGAATAAAGCATCTGAACTGGCGAATATGCTGTTGCAGGATGCTGGCTGGAATGACAAACGTATTTCCGATGCGCTGAAGCAGGGCGATACCCGGTACGTTAATATCCGGCAGTCAATTCCAGTGAATCTCTACTACCTGACAGCCTTCGTTGGCGCAGACGGTCGTACCCAGTATCGAACAGATATTTACAATTATGATCTGCCTGCGCGATCCAGCTCGCAAATCGTATCGAAAGCGGAACAATTAATCAGGTAAATGAAGTAGTTCGGGAAAATCAGTTGTCGTAATAATTAGCATGATCGGGGGGAATTCTCTGCAGCCCCCGTCACTGCTGGGGTTGAGGCATC